>JAQGNC010000287.1 GCA_028292065.1 Betaproteobacteria bacterium | reverse complement strand
CGGCGGAAACAAGCGTTTCGGGCGGGCGCGGACAGGCGCCGTAACGCAGTAAACTTGCGGGTCCAGCGGGTATGCCCTGGTCGAAAATTCAACGGAGAGTGTTGCAATGAAGATAGGTCGCAGAGTGGTAACCGGGTTCACCAAGGACGGCAAGAGCTGCATCAAATGGGACAGCGACATCGATCCCGTCAACCTGCGGCCGGGCTTCGACAACATCCCGATGTGGGCGACCAGGAAGCTGCCCGCCGAGACGACCGAAGAAGACCCGAACACGTTCGAGCTCGGCACCAGCCTGGCCGGCGGCTCGGTCTTCCGCTTCGGCAAATACATGCCCGGCAACATCGCGCGCTGGCACAAGACCGATTCGGTCGATTACGCGATCTGCATCTCGGGCGAGCTCGTGATGGAAATGGAAGAAGGCGACGTGACGCTCAAGCCGGGCGACGTCGTGATCCAGCGCGGCACGATGCACAACTGGGTCAACAAGGGCACCGAGCCGTGCGTCATGGCATTCGTCCTGATCGCGACCGAAGGCGCCAAGACGACCGGCTGGAACGAATCGCACTGAGCTGCGCTCAGTGCGCTCGCACCGGTAGACGCCAAGGAGGGAAACCAAGGTTTCCCTCCTTGAACGCCAGGAGGTAAACAAGCGTTTCCCTCCGGCGAACCTCCCTTCCTTCGCGGCGGGCGGTCAGCGTCAGCGTCGGCAATGAACATACAGCGGGGGACTCGATGGACACCGGACTCAAAGGCAAGACCGTTCTGATCACCGGCGCGAGCCGCAACATGGGGCGCCTCGCGGCGCTCGCGTACGCGCGCGAAGGCGCGAATCTCGCGATCTGCACGAGCGCGAAGATGGACGAGCTGCGCAAAGTCGCGGATGAAGCGCGCGCGCTGGGCGCGAAAGTCGTCGCCGAGAAGTGCGACGTGTCCGACAAGACAGCCGTCACGGCTTTCGTAAAAACCGTCGCGAGCGAGCTCGGCTCGGTTCACGTCGTTCTCAACAACGCGGTCTATCGCGGCACCGAAAGCAGCTTCCTCGACGAAGACGACGACGCGTGGGAGAGGAACGTCGCGGTCAACCTGACCGGTCCGCGCAACGTCTGCCGCGCGGTGCTTCCGCTCATGATCGAGCAGCGCTGGGGCCGCATCATCAACTTCTCGGGCATCGCGCCTTTCCTCGGCACGAGCACCTCGAAAGGCATGTCGAAGCTCGGCATCATCGGCCTCACGCGAGGCATGGCGCGCGAATACGCGGAGCACGAGATCACCGCGAACTGCATCGGCCCCGGGACGATCGACGTCGAGCGCGATGCTTTCCAGAAATCCAAGCCGCTGCGCCCCGGCCAGCCGATCCGCCGCATGGGCAAGCCGCAGGAAGTGGTGTCGCTGATGCTCTATCTCGCGAGCGAAGACGCAGGCTTCATCACCGGCCAGTGCTACCTGGTCAACGGCGGGATGTACTTCCAGTAGCTGGTTTTTTAGCTTCCCTCGCGGTCGTGGGGCGAGGGCACGGTGAGGGCAACGCTTTACCTGCACTCACCCCCGTTCAACGCATTGTCCGCGTCACACCGCAGCACTCCTTCCAGCTCCCTGAGCCTGCTCGTGACTGGACCCGAGCAAACCCGCTCGGTCTCTTTGCCGTCGGCGCTCGTCACTCGAACGCCGGCGCGCCGCTTGCCGTCTTCGGTGTAGTCGAACACCGCGTAATCCACCGACTGATTGCTGAACGTCACTTCGGCGCGATCGGCCTGGTAGCGGAAGTGGTGGGCGTACAGAAAGCTCGCGGGCCCCGCGGATGCGTCGCGGGGATAGATCAGCTCCGGGCGCTGCGCGGCGCCGAAGCGGTATTGCAGGGTGCGCGGCGGCGCGCCGCAGAGGCTGATCGATTTCGCCCGCTTCGTAGTACAGGCAAAGAAGGTGGTCTCGGTTGCGGCGCACAGCCCTGCGGCCGGCGCGGCTGCGTGCGAGGCGCTCGTGAGCAGCGCCAGCACTATGGCAGTCGCGCCGGCGCGCATCACGCCTGGGCGGGCGGGTTCCCCGCGCTGAAGCTGTCGTAAGCGCTTTTCAGCTTGGTGTCGTACTGGTTGGCTTCGTAGCCGGGACCGTTGTACCTGCGCGCGAATCCCGCCCAGTCCTTGGCACGCAGTGCGCTCACCATCTTGCTGTTGCTCTTGACGAAGTTGACGAACGCATTCAGGTGCTCGGCTTCGGAGGTCGTCACGGCCTGCACGAAAGCCGCCGCCGACGGGAAGCCTGCCGCCTCGTGGTTGTCTCCCATGATCTGGAAGCGTCCCCACGACGCCGAGCGCAGCGCCGGGTCCGGCGCGAGCGCGTAAGCGCGCTGGAGCTTGCCGTATTGCGCCGAGAATTTCCCATAGCCGCCCGAGCTGCTGTTGGAGATGTCGGGATCGGACTGGTCGAACTGCCCGTCGGTGAGACGGTGGAAGTAATGGCGCTCGAAGAGGATCTCGGGCCTGCCTTTCGGATCGAACGGGCCGCGCGGCGATTCCACCGACGCCACCGCCTTGATCATTGCGACTTCTATTCCCAGGGTTTCCGCGGCTGCCGCGAAATCGTCTTCGGTCAGCCCACGCTGCGGGTCGAGAGTATCGGTGAAGAGAAAGCTCAGATCGGGATCGCTCATGGAAGCCTCCAGTGCGTTATGACACACATTTGAGTCCGGAACGGCGGCACCACTATACCGCCGACGGTGGAGGCGCATCAATTGTCCACGATGCATAGCCGCGCGCAGGCGCGGCCCCGCACGCCGAGCCGGCAACGCTCGAGCGACGGCTCGGCGCTATTTGATGTGATTGTCCCGCAGGAACTGCTGCGCCATCGCCTTCATCGTGGCTGCCTTGTATTCGAAGTAAGCCCTGAAGGCGTGCTCGTTGTCGACGTTGCTCAGCCACCCGCTGATCGAGCGCGCGTAGACTTGTTTTGCGAGCGCTTTCTCGCGCTCGTCGTCGGTCCAGTCGGACTCGAGGAAGTCCCTCAGGATCTGGTGGTGCTGGTCGTGCGTGAGGCCGGGGATCTCGAGGTAGCGCTCGGGCTCCGCCTGCACCTGTGCGCGGTGCTCGTCGTTGAGGCCGGCGCGCATGCCTTCCACCTCGGCTTCCTCGTCGTTCTCATAAACCCAGATCACGTCGCCGGTCACACGGTCCAGATAGACGGTCTGCGGAAAGCGGTCGTGATAGCGATTGTCGCGATTGAACGCCTGCTCGAAGCGCTTGCGGTCGATGCGCGGCGGCTTGACCGGAGTGCTGGTGCGCGAGCCGTTACTCATGGCGCCCCGATCGGTGAGCGGCAGACACCGAGGCAATCGGGGCTGCACCGGAAAGATATCGCGTATGCATGGAAATGAGCTTTGTGGGGTTCGTTTCGGTACGGTCAGGGATGATCAGCTCGACCAGCGCCGCAACGCCGTAAGCGATCGCGAGAGCCAGGACCAGGACCACCACGCTACGGGTGAAGGTCCTGGGAATCCCCGAGTCGTCGAGATACCGCTTGATGTAATACGCGGCGACGAAATACGC
>JAQGNC010000272.1 GCA_028292065.1 Betaproteobacteria bacterium | reverse complement strand
CAGCGAACGATCACCTCCTGCGCGCGCCGCTCGATCTCGGCGTTGCCGCGCTGGACCGAATCGAAGTCGAGGTCTTCCTGGTTGGTGCCGGTGTCCATGCTCGACGCCGCGCCGCCGCCGAGGCCGATCAGCATCGCCGGACCGCCGAGCTGGATGATGAGCGCGCCTTCAGGCAAGCCCGACTTGTGGGTGTGGATCGCCGAGATGTTGCCGACTCCGCCCGCGATCATGATCGGCTTGTGATAGCCGCGCACCTCGCCCGCGACGCGCTGCTCGAAGGTGCGGAAATAACCGGTGAGATTGGGCCTGCCGAATTCGTTGTTGAAAGCGGCGCCGCCGATCGGCCCTTCGATCATGATCTGCAGCGGCGAGGCGATGCGCGACGGTGCGCCGATGGCGTCGCGCTCCCACGGCTGCTCGAAACCGGGAATGCGCAGGTTGGAGACGGTAAAGCCCGACAGCCCCGCCTTGGGCTTGGAGCCTCGGCCTGTGGCGCCTTCGTCGCGGATTTCCCCGCCGGAACCGGTGGAGGCGCCGGGATAAGGCGAGATCGCGGTCGGATGATTGTGCGTCTCGACTTTCATCAGGATGTGCGTGCGCTCGTCGCGATAGCGGTATTCACCGTCGGCGCCCGGATACCAGCGCGCGATGTCAGCGCCTTCGATGACCGAAGAATTGTCCGAGTACGCGACGACGGTGCCTTCGGGATGGCTCGCGTGCGTCGTGCGGATCATCCCGAAGAGGGTGTTCGGCTCAGGCTTGCCGTCGATCACCCAGTCGGCATTGAAGATCTTGTGCCGGCAATGCTCGGAGTTCGCCTGCGCGAACATCATCAGCTCGACGTCGGTCGGGTTGCGCCCTATGCGCGCGAAATTCTCGGCGAGGTAGGCGATCTCGTCGTCCGAGAGCGCGAGACCCATCTCGCGGTTGGCCCGGATCAGCGCTTCGCCGCCGCCGCCGAGCACGTCGACGCTGCGCAGCGGCTGGGGTTCGTGATGCGCGAACAGGCGCTCGGCGTCGGCGAGCGCGCCGAAGACGGTCTCGGTCATCCGATCGCGGATATGCGGCAGGAGCGCGCGGCGCTCGTCCTCTGGCAGCGGCTTTCCATCGCCACGCTCGACCCAGTAAGCGACGCCGCGCTCGATGCGCTCGACCGCCTCGAGGCCGCAGTGGTGAGCGATGTCGCTCGCTTTCGACGACCACGGGGAGATCGTCCCGAGGCGCGGCACGACCAGGAACAGCGTTCCGCGCTCGGCCGGCGCCTCGGACTTCGGGCCGTAGGTGAGCAGACGCTCGAGGCGCTGCATCTCGGCCGCATCGAGCGGACGGGAGGCAAAGGCGAAATGCCAGTATTCCGCCGCGACCCGCACGCCCGGAAGGTCGGGCGAGAGGGCGAGGTGGAGCTTCTCGAGGCGGAAAGTAGAGAGGGCGGCGCGGCCGCGAAGCCGGATGAGCTGCGACATGCTGGAAGCGAAGACGCTAAAGCGTTATTTTACCTTACGAAACCCGGCGGCCAGCGCCGGCTTTCGTAGTACCGTCCGAGACCCAGCGGGCAGCGCCGGCTTTCGTAGTCACCGTCCGAGACCCGGCGGGCCAGCGCCGGCTTTCGTAGTAACGTCCGAGACCGGCGGCTCGCGCCGGATCTCGCATTCATCGAGGCCGTCACAGCATGGTTTGCTTCACCCACGGCACGCCCGTCTACCGCACCGACGACATCCGCCGCATCGAAAGCCTGGCGGCTGCGCGCATCGGGCCGCCCGGGTTGATGGAGCGTGCGGGGCGCTTCGCCGCAGAGCTTGCGCGCGAGCTCGCGGGCAACGGAACGCGCATCGCGATCCTCGCCGGTCCCGGCAATAACGGCGGCGACGCTTTCGTCGTCGCGAGGCTGCTCAAGCAGTCATGGTTCGGGGTCGATGTCCTGTTCACGGGCGACGAGCACAAGCTGTCCGCAGACGCGGCCGCGGCGCTCGACGCGTGGCGCGGTGCGGGCGGAACCCTCACCGAGAGCCTCCACGCGCAAGGGCGATATGGGCTCGTCGTCGATGGACTGTTCGGCATCGGCCTTCAGCGTGAGCTCACCGGGCGTTACGCGGAGCTCGTCGAGTGGATGAACGCGCACGACTCGCCGGTGCTCGCGCTCGACGTGCCGAGCGGGCTCGAATCGGACACCGGGCGCGTGCTCGGCGCTTGCGTTCGGGCGAGCCACACGATCACCTTTATCGGCCTCAAACCGGGGCTGCTCACGCTCGAAGGCGCCGAGCATTGCGGCGAGATCCGTGTCGCGGACCTCGGCATCGATGCGGCGCAGCTCGTGCCGCCGGCGGGGCATGCGACCGGCGCCGAACTCCTTCGCGCCGCCTTGCCCCCGCGCCGGCTCAACACCCACAAAGGCGATTACGGCAGCGTCGGTATCGTCGGGGGCGCGGCCGGGATGGTCGGCGCGGCGTTCCTGTGCGCACGCGCGGCATTGAAGCTCGGCGCGGGGCGCGTCTACGTCGGGCTCGCCGCCGCGGACGCTCCCGCGCTCGACGTGCTCCAGCCCGAGCTCATGGTGAGGCGCGCCGAAGCGATATTCGAGCTCGATCACCTGAGTGCGCTCGCCGTCGGTCCGGGGCTCGGCACGTTGGCTGAAGCAGAGGCACTGCTCGAACGCGCGTTGCATACGGCGCTTTCCCTCGTGCTCGACGCCGATGCGCTCAATCTCGTCGCGGCGCACCCGCGCCTGCGCACAACGCTCGCGCAGCGCGCTTCAGCGACCCTGCTCACCCCTCATCCTGCCGAAGCGGCTCGCCTGCTCGGCACATCGACCGCCGACGTGCAGCGCGACCGCGTAGCCGCCGCGCTGAAGCTCGTGCAAACCTTCCGCAGCGCAGTCGTGCTGAAAGGTGCGGGTAGCGTGTGCGCGTGGCCTGACGGCCGCTGGGCGATCAACACGTCGGGCAATCCCGGCATGGCGACCGCGGGCATGGGCGACGTGCTGACGGGCATGCTCGCGGCGCTGCTGTCGCAGGGCGTCGAGCCCGGGCTGGCGCTCGAAGCAGGCGTTTACGTCCACGGCGCCGCAGCCGATGCGCTCGTCGTCGAAGGTCGGGGGCCGATCGGCATGACCGCGGGCGAAGTCATCGATGCGGCGCGCGGGATGATCAACCGCGCCGAAGCTGCGTCCGACGTACGTAGCGCAGGCGCTACCCATTCGTGATCGCCCGCACGGTCATGATGCCGAGCGCGGTCATGATCAGCGACCCCGCGAGGTGCGCCGCGACCAGCCCGAGCGCCCAGCCGTACTGCTGCCGCGAGAGCAACCCGACCGCTTCCGCGGAGAACGTCGAGAACGTCGTGAGCCCGCCGAGGAAGCCGGTGATGATGAACAGGCGCCATTCAGGCGCGAGCAGCGCGTGGTTGACGAGGACCTCGACCGCGACCCCGATGAGATAGCCGCCGACGACGTTCGACGCGAGGGTGCCCAAAGGCAGGTTCGGCGTGAGATGGTTGAGCGCCGCGGACAGTCCCCACCGCAGCCACGCGCCCAGCGCCGCGCCTGCGCCGACGGCGATGAATGCCACGCCGTTCACTTCAACCCTTCAACCGCCAGCGCTCCGCGGCGATATCGTCGGTCGCCCGCGCGTCCACCCAGCGCGGCCCTTCGCGAGTCGATTCCTTCTTCCAGAAAGGCGCCTGGGTCTTCAGGTAATCCATGATGAACTCGCACGCGGCGAAAGCGTCGCCGCGATGAGCGCTGGCGACGACGACCAGCACGATCTGGTCGGTCGGCTGGAGCGGTCCTACGCGGTGCACGACGCACGCGTCGATCACGTTCCAGCGTCCGCGCGCCTGCGCGATGATCTGCTCGATCGACTTCTCGGTCATTCCCGGGTAATGCTCGAGCGTCATGCCGGAGACCGAGTCACCTTCGTTCACGTCGCGCACGACGCCGACGAAGCTCGCGACCGCGCCGATGGCAGGATTGCCTTTGCGCAGCGCCGCGATTTCCGCACCGAGGTCGAAATCCTCAGTCTGTATACGGACTGTCATCAGCTCCCGCTCCCGGTCGAGCCGCAGGGCCGCAGAGTCGCGCGCGGACGTTCATCCCTCATCCCTCATCCCTCATCCCTCATCCCATCCCTCATCCCTCGAATCTATCCGCCGGTGACAGGCGGAAAGAAAGCGATTTCATCGCCGTCCTTCACCGGCGTATCGCCGGCTGCCATGTCCTGGTTGACCGCGGCGCGCACCGGCCTCGCGTCGGCGAGCTCATGAGCCCACGCCCCGCCGCGACCGATGAGCACCGCCTTGAGCGCGGACAGATCGGAGACATCGGCGGGCAGCGCCAGCTCTTCGCTCGCGGTGCCGAGCGCCTCTTTCAAGCGCGCGAAATAAAGTATGGTCACCATGCTTCGATTATCCTGCAGGCGAGGCGCCTGCGCTACGAAAGCGGCCGAGCCGCTGCCCTTCCCCTTCACCCTTCACCCTTCACCCCGTTCAGCCCCAGATATTCGACGATGAATTCGGCGATCGGCGCC
>JAQGNC010000264.1 GCA_028292065.1 Betaproteobacteria bacterium | reverse complement strand
GTCCTTCGCGTCAAGGCTTCGGTTTCAAGGCTTCGGTTTTCGTCCTGCGTGTAATCAGGCTTTCATAACGGGTATCGAATGTTCGCGCGTGTTTCATCGAAGTCCTTGCTCGCGATCGCGATCGTCGCCGCAGTGCTCGGCGCTTTCCAGCTCGCCGGCGCGCGTGACGCGTCCGCCCACTGGGCGTGGCTCATCCTGCCCCTCGTGCTGCTGGCTGCACTGCGCTCCGTGCGCCGCGCGCAGCCCGGCTCGCCTGTCGTCGCCGCCGACCCGGAAGTCGCGCGTATCGCCGCGCGCCAGCACGAAGCCTTGTCCGCGCTTGCCGAGATCGATCGCGCAGTGCTTTCGTCGGCGAGCACCGAACGCATCATCCAGGCGCTCCTGAGAAAAGCGCCCCCGGTCATCGGCTGTGACGTGTTCGCGGTGACGATGATGCCGGCCGACGCACAGCCGCAGCCGCGCACCCTCGTCGTTCGCGCCGGAGGCGAGGCGGTCGAGCACCGGCCGCAGTGCGATCTCGCGTCGGTGCAATCGCTCTCATCCGAACCGCACGGGCGCTGGCTCGAGAACGTCGCGAGCCATCCGATCGGGTCGTGCGTGGCCGCGCAGGGCGCGCGTCACGTGCTCCTCATACCGGTTTTCGTCGACGCTGTGATGACGGCGGTGGTCGCGATCGGCGTGAGCCGCGCATCGGCGCTGAGCGACGAAGGCCGCACTTACGCAGCCGATTTCGCCGCACGCCTGGGCGTCGCGCTGACCGCGAGCACGCACCGCGAGAACCACTATCTCGAAGGTCATTACGATTCGCTCACGCGGCTGCCGAACCGGCGCTCGCTCACCGAGCGCCTGACGACCGAGATCTCGCGCGCGCAGCGCGACAGCCTGCGGCTCGCGCTGGTCTTCATCAACCTCGACGAATTCAAGAAAGTGAACGACGCCGCGGGCTACGGCGGCGGCGACGCGGTGCTGCGCGAAGCGGCGGCGCGACTGAAAGCGTGCCTGCGCGAGCAGGACTTTCTCGCGCGCTACGGCGCCGACGAGTTTCTCGCGGTGCTCCCGGGCATCGCCGCGGATTTCAACGCCGGGCGTGTCGCCGAGAAGCTGAGCGCGGTGCTCTGCGAGCCTTTCGCGCTCGGCGGCGAGGAATATCACCTCGGCGCGAGCATCGGGGTCTCGCTCTATCCCGAAGACGGGCGCGATGCCGCCAAGCTCCTGCACAGCGCCGACGTCGCGATGTCGCGCGCCAAGACCGGGGGCGCGGGACGCATCATGTTCTTCGAAGAGCGCATCAATTCCGAAGTCGCTTCGCGCGCGGCGCTCGAGCGCGATCTGCGCCAGGCGGTGCACCAGCACCAGCTCACCGTCGAATACCAGCCGATGATGAATATCACTAGCGGCAAAGTGGTCGGCGCCGAAGCGCTGCTGCGCTGGCGCCACCCGCAGCGCGGCGTCGTCACCCCGGGCGAGTTCATCGCGATCGCCGAGCAGAGCAGCTTGATCGAGCAGATGGGGGATTTCGTCAGGCAGACGGTGTGCCGCCAGTATCAAAGCTGGGTCGAAAGCGGTGTCGCGCCGAGCCGCATCTCGCTCAACGTGTCGAGCCGCGAGATCAGCCGCCCCGATTTCGTCGAGCACATCGAGGCCCTCCTGCGCGAGACCGGCATGCGGCCTTTCTGCCTCGAGCTCGAGATCACCGAGACCCTGCTCGTCGACAACTCGTCGCGCGCCCTCAAGACCCTGAAGCGCCTGCACGACAAAGGCGTGCGCATCGCGATCGACGATTTCGGCACCGGCTACTCCTCGCTCGCTTACCTGCGCCACATGCCTTTCGACGTGCTCAAGATCGACCGCGCTTTCGTCGCCGAGCTCGGCAAGAACCAGGAATCGGACAGCATCGTCGCGGCGATCGTCGCGATCGCGCGCAGCCTCGGCAAGGAGCTCGTCGCCGAAGGCGTCGAGACCGAGCAGCAGCGCGCGGCCCTCGCGCAAAAAGGCGTCGAGATCGGCCAGGGCTTCCTGTGGAGCAAAGCCACTTCGCCCGAGCGCTACGCCGACATGAGCCGCGCCTCGGCGCGCGGCGCGGTGCCGATCTTCCAGGCGGCCTGAAGCCGCTTCGTCCGCAATGTGGCGGTGATTGTCACCGCCTGCGCGTGCTCGTCCGCATCCCCTCCGTTCAAGCGTGGCGCAGCCGCGCCGAAACCGTTTAAAGTACGGCTTACGCCCGCGTAGTCACGGCCCGACCATACGGGTCAATCCCGCGCGCGCTCATCCGGAGGATTCATCATGAAGAAAATACTCGCCGCGGCGCTCTGCTCGTGGTGCTCAATCGCGTCCGCTCAAACCGCCGACGACCTGGTCAACAGCGCCAAAAACACCGACAACGTCACCACGTTCGGCATGGGCTACGACCTGAAGATGTACAGCCCCTTGAAGCAGATCAACAAGTCGAACGTGAAAAAGCTCGTGCCGGTGTGGAGCACCAGTCTCTCGAGCGACATGGGCGAGCTGTCGCAGCCGACCGTCTACAACGGCGTCATGTACGTCGTGAACGGCAACTGGACTTTCGCGCTCGACGTCGAGACCGGCAGGCAGATCTGGCGCACCCCGGTGCAGTACGACCGCGCGGCGCTGCGCATCGCCAGCGCCGGCGCGATCATGCGAGGGCCGGCGACGATCTACAACGGCAAGCTCTTCCGGCAGACCGTCGACGCGCACGTGATGGCGCTCGACATGAAGACCGGCAAGCAGGTGTGGAAAGAGAAATTCGCCGACTTCAAGGAAGGCTACAAAGGCGTGATCGCGCCGATGATCGTCAACGGTGTCCTGGTCTCGGGCATGGCCGGCGGCGACAGCACCACGCGCGGCTTCATCGAAGGCTACGATCCCGAAACCGGCAAGAGGCTCTGGCGCACCTACACGATTCCCGAACCCGGTCAGCCGGGCTCCGAGACCTGGCCGCACAAGACCCTGCCCGACGCGTGGAAGACCGGCGGCGGCGCGACGTGGCAGGCGTTCTCCTACGATCCGCAGCTCGACATGATCTACGTCGGGACCGGTAACGCGCAGCCTTACAACCCGAAGTATCGCGACGGCTCCGACGCGCTCTTCACCGCGAGCACGCTCGCGATCCGGCCGAAGACCGGCGAGATGGTGTGGTACTACCAGTCGGTGCCGAACGACAGCTTCGACTTCGACGCGACCGCCGAGCACCTGATCGCCGACCTGCGAGTAAACGGCGAGATGCGCAAGGTGCTGATCAACGCGCACAAGAACGGCTTCCTGTACGTGCTCGACCGCACCAACGGCAAGGTCATCGCGGCCAACCCGTACGTGAAAGTGAACTGGGCCACGCACGTCGACCTGAAGACCGGCAAGCCGGTGCTCACCGATGTCCTCGACCGCATGGTCAAAGGCGAGGAGATCAACGTCTTTCCGTCGCGCGGCACGAACGCGACGCTCATCGCTTTCAACCCGAAGACGAACCTGGTGTACCTCAACTCGTGGAACCTGCCGCGGCTGATGAAGTTCGTCGATTACAAGATGGAGCCCGGCAGCCTCGCCACCGGCATCGAATCGACGATGACCGTTCCGAAAGGCGAGCCGGGGGGCTATCACATGGCGATCGAGCCGCTGACCGGCAAAGTGGTGTGGAAGACCCCGCTCGCCGATACTGGGAGCTCCGCCGGCATGCTCGCGACCGACGGCGGCCTGCTCTTTACCGGCAAGCTCACCGGTGAATTGATCGCGCTCGATCAGGACACCGGCAAGCAGCTATGGCAGTTCAAGACCGGTTCGTCGGTGAACGCGCCGCCGATCACGTTCACGCACAAAGGACGGCAGTACGTGACCGTGCAATCGGGCCGCGGCGGCAGCGTCGCGTCGCGCTTCGTGACCAACAGCGTGCCGACCGGCGGCTCGGTCACGACTTTCGCCGTGATGGCCGAGTGAGGCCGCGCTTGAAGAATTCGGGGGTGGATATGAAGAAGAAAGTTCTCGCTGCAGTTCTGTGCTCGTGGTGTACGGTCGCTTCGGCGCAGACCGCCGACGAGCTCGTCGCCAATGGAAAGAACCCGGACAACGTCACCACGTTCGGCATGGGTTACGACCTGAAGCAGTACAGCGCGCTCAAACAGATCGACAAGTCGAACGTGAAGCGCCTGGTGCCGGTGTGGACCACGAGCCTCGCCAACGATCTGGGCGAGCTGGCCCAGCCGACGGTCTACAACGGCGTCATGTATGTCGTGAACGGCAACTGGACGTTCGCACTCGACGTCGAAACCGGCAGGCAGATCTGGCGGACGCCGGTTTCGTACGACCGCGGCTCGCTGCGGGTCGCGAGCAACGGCGCGATCATGCGGGGGCCGGCGACGATCTACAACGGCAAGCTCTTTCGCGAGACGCTCGACGCGCACGTGGTCGCGCTCGACATGAAGACCGGCAAGGAAGTGTGGAAGACCAAGTACGCCGACTGGAAGGAAGGCTACAAGGGGGTGGTCGCCCCGATCGTCGCCAACGGCGTGGTGCTCGCCGGCCACGGCGGCAGCGACAGCACGGCGCGCGGCTTCGTCGCCGGCTACGACCCCGACACGGGCAAGGAGCTCTGGCGCACGTGGACCATTCCGGAACCGGGACAGCCGGGCTCCGAAACCTGGCCGCAGAAGACCAAGCCTGAAGCATGGAAAAACGGCGGCGGCACCGCGTGGCAGTACATGTCGTACGACCCGCAGCTCGATCTCGTCTATGTCGGCACCGGCAATGCTCAGCCCTACAACCCGCAGTACCGCGGTGACGGCGGCGACGCCCTCTACACCTCGAGCATCCTCGCGCTGAAGCCGAAGACGGGCCAGATGGCGTGGTACTACCAGTACGTGCCGAACGACTCATACGACTATGATTCGACCGCAGAGAGCACGCTGGCCGATGTGCGAATCGCAGGCCAGATGCGCAAGGTGCTCATCAACGCACACAAGAACGGCTTCCTCTACGTGATCGACCGCACCAACGGCAAGCTGATCGCCGCGAACCCGTTCGTGAAAACGAGCTGGGCAACAAGCATCGACCTGAAAACCGGTCGCCCGGTCTTGACCGACCTCCTCGACCGCGCGATGAAAGGCGAAACGGTGCGCCTCGATCCTGCGCGCGCCACCAACGCGACGCTCACCGCGTTCAACCCGAAGACCGGCCTCCTGTTCCTCAACCCTTGGAATCAGGCACGCCTCATGAAATTCGTGCCTTACACAATGGAGCTCGGCAGCCTCGAGACCGGCATCCAGTCGACTTTCGATACGCCCAAAGGCGAGCCTGCGGGCTATCACCAGGCGATGGACCCGCTCACCGGCAAGGTCGTCTGGCAGACGCCCTTGACCGACTTCGCGAGCTCCGCCGGATTGCTCGCGACCGACGGCGGGCTCCTGTTCACCGGGCTCCTGACGGGCGAGTTCATCGCGCTCGACCAGGACACCGGCAAGCGCGTCTGGCAATTCAAGACCGGCTCTTCAGTCAACGCGCCGCCGATCACCTATACGCACAAGGGCAAGCAGTACGTCACCGTGCTGTCGGGACGCGGCGGCAGCAACCCGACGCGCTTCGCGGGTCCGCACGTGCCGAGCGGCGGGGCCGTGTGGACTTTCGCGTTGATGGATTGAGCTACCGCTCAATCGATCAACGCGCCGTCCACGGTGGCGATAAACGAACAGAGGGGAACCAATGGTTCCCCTCCGAAACCTCCCCTCCTTCGCTATCTACCGATAACCGTTCAGGGCTTTTAGGCATGAGAGTTAAGGTTGGATTTACTGTTGTGCTCG
>JAQGNC010000326.1 GCA_028292065.1 Betaproteobacteria bacterium | reverse complement strand
CCGGCGTTCCCGCAGCGGGTCAACGCCGGCTTTGTGCAGTTCGTCGACGGCGGCCATGCGCGGCTGCGCGTCTACGAGCGCGGCGCGGGCGAGACCCTCGCGTGCGGCACCGGTGCGTGCGCCGCGGTGGTCGCGGGCGTCATGCGCGGCGCGCTCGATCCCGCCGGCGTGACCGTCGAGACCCGGGGCGGCGAGCTCGTCGTCTCGTGGCCGGGCGACGGCCGCGCGGTGATGATGACCGGTCCTGCGGTGACGGTGTTCGAGGGCGAGATGGACTTGTGAGGCGAGAAGGTCCGACGGCGTGAGGCGTGAGCGTGAAGCGTGAAGCGTGAGGCGTGAGGCGTGAGGAGTGAGAAGTGAGGTGAGGCTATCCACTGCTCTGCTTTTACCCCTCACGCCTCACCCCTCACGCCTTCGTCCTGCCCTTCACCGTCCCCTCGCTTGCTATACTCGCCGCAATAGCGCACCGCGAGCTCACGCCTCCAGATCATGACACCTGAATCCGTAGCGACTTTCCTGCAGGAACACCCTGAATTCTTCGAGCAGCACGCGGACATGCTCGCCGACATCTACATCCCCCATCCGCACGGCGGCCGGGCGATCCCGATCAGCGAGCGCCAGATCCTCACGCTGAGGGAGCGCGGCAAGCAGCTCGAGACCAAGCTTCGCGAAGTCATCCAGTTCGGCGAAGAGAACGATGCGATCGGCGAGAAAGTACATCGCCTCACGCTCGCGCTGCTCGGCGCCCGCGACCTCGCCACCGTCATCAGCGCCACCCACTACAACCTGCGCGAGGATTTCGCGGTTCCGCACATCGCGGTGCGCGCGTGGAACGTGCGGGGGGCCGTGGACGCGCCTGAGCTCAACCCGGCGGGAGACGCGACTCGCAATTTTGCGAGCGGCCTGAACGGGCCGCATTGCGCCCATCACGCGGCTGAAGGCACGTCGGCCGATCTCTTCGGCGACGCGGCCGAGCACCTGAAGTCGTTCGCTTACATTCCGCTGCGCGCGTCGCAGACTTTCGGCGTGCTCGCGCTCGCGAGCGAAGACGTCGAGCGCTTCTATCCCGAAATGGGAACGGTATTCCTCAAGCGCATCGGCGACATGGTCGGCACCGCGCTGCTGCGCCACCTGGAAGAGGAGGCGTGAGGCGTGAGGCGCGAGGCGCGGGATAGCGAAGCCGTCTCACGCACCGCGGTCCTGCCGGGTTCGAAAGCGCTGGTTTCCGCCTATCTCGACCATCTCGCGCACGAGCGCAGGCTCGCCGCCAACACCCTCGAAAGCTACGGGCGCGACCTGGCCGCGCTGCTCGAGCGTGCCGCCGACCGGCCGCTCGACCGATTGCAGGTTCACGACATCCGCCGCTTTGCCGCGCACCTCCACGGCAAAGGCCTCGACGCGCGCTCGATCGCGCGCATGCTGTCGGCGTGGCGCGGCTTCTACCGCTATCTCGCGCGCGACCACGGCTACGGCGACAACCCGTGCCTGGGCATCCGTGCCCCCAAAGCCGCCAAACGGCTGCCGAAAGCGCTGTCGCCTGACGAAACGCATCGCCTTCTCGACATCGACGCCGACACCGTGCTCACCATTCGCGACAAGGCGATTTACGAGCTTTTCTATTCTTCGGGCCTGCGCTTGTCCGAGCTCACCGCGCTCGCGCCGTCCGACGTCGATCACGCCGAAGGCACGGTGCGGGTCACCGGCAAAGGTTCGAAAACGCGGATCGTCCCGGTCGGCGCGTACGCGCTCAAAGCGCTGAGCGAATGGCTCGCGAGCCGCGCGCTGATCGAAGGGCACGACCCGCTGGCGTTGTTCGTCAATCGCACTGGGCAGCGCCTGAGCGCGCGCTCCGTCCAGCAGCGCCTGAAGACCCTCGCTTTGAAGCAGGGTGTTTCGACGAGCGTGCACCCGCACGTGCTGCGCCACTCGTTCGCGTCGCACGTGCTCCAGTCGAGCAGCGACCTTCGCGCGGTACAGGAAATGCTCGGTCACGCCAGCATCTCGACGACGCAGGTCTATACCCACCTCGATTTCCAGCATCTCGCCAAGGTCTACGATGCGGCGCACCCGCGGGCGAGATCGAAAAGCAGGACGGCCAAGGACGCGAAGACCAAATAGGACGGCGTGTTTTCGTCCACGGACTCTCGCGATCCCGCAGTCCCTCTGAAACAGGCAACAAGCCGGAACCATCATGCATCTGCTCCCCGAGCTTTTCGAAAACAACCGCCGCTGGGCCAAAGCCCGCGTCGACGCCGACCCGTCCTTCTTCGCGCAGCTTGCCGGGCTGCAAGCGCCGCCGTATCTGTGGATCGGCTGCTCCGACAGCCGGGTGCCCGCCAACGAGATCGTCGGGCTGCTGCCCGGCGAGATGTTCGTGCATCGCAACGTCGCGAACGTGGTCGTGCACACCGACCTGAACTGTCTGTCGGTCGTGCAGTACGCCGTCGACGTCCTGCACGTGAGAGACATCATGGTGGTCGGCCATTACGGCTGCGGCGGGGTGCGCGCGGCGCTCGAACGCAACAAGCTCGGGCTCATCGACAACTGGCTGCGTCACGTGCAGGACGTGCGGGCCGCGCACGAGGAGCTGGTCGATTGCGTGGAAGACCCGATCGCACGCGTCGACCGCATGTGCGAGCTCAACGTGCTCGAGCAGGCGGTCAACGTGTGCGAGACCACGATCGTGCTCGACGCGTGGGCGCGCGGCCAGGCGCTCGCGGTGCACGGGTGGATTTACGGGGTGCACGACGGTTTGCTGCGGGACCTCGGTTTCGCCGTCAGCGATCCCTCCCAAATCCCCGCGCAGTTCGCGAGTGCGCTCGCAGAGATCGCGGCGGGCGCCACGAGCGTGCGGGCGGCCCGCTAGGTGCACAGGCTCATCCTCAAGGCCGGCCGCGAAAAATCGCTCAAGCGCCGCCATCCGTGGGTTTTCTCGGGCGCGGTCGCAAAGCTCGAAGGCAGCCCTGAAGCGGGCGACACGATCGAAGTGCGCTCGGCCGACGGCGAGTGGCTCGCAGCGGCCGCATACAGTCCCCATTCGCAGATCCGCGCGCGCGCGTGGGCGTGGACCGAGTGCGAGATCGATGCGAGCTTTTTCGTCCGGCGGGTCGAAGATGCCGCAAGCGCCCGAACCGCGCTCGGCATCGATCGCGCGAGCGACGGCATGCGTCTCATCCACGCCGAAGCCGACGGTCTTCCCGGCGTCATCGCGGACCGGTACGGCGAAACGGTCGTGGTGCAGCTCTTGAGCGCGGGCGCCGATCGTTGGCGTGACGCGATCGCCGATGCCTTGTGCGGGCTGCCCGGCG
>JAQGNC010000155.1 GCA_028292065.1 Betaproteobacteria bacterium | reverse complement strand
CCTCCGGCAACGGCAGCTCGAACCATCTCATCGGCGAAATGTTCAAGGCGGCTGCCGGCGTGAACATCGTCCACGTGCCTTACAAGGGGAGCGGCCCCTCGATCGTTGCGCTGCTGTCAGGCGAGCTCGACATGATCGTCGGCCAGATTCCGTCGGTGCTGTCGCAGGTGAACGCCCATCGCATACGCGCGCTCGCGATCTCCGGCGCCAAGCGCTCGCCTGCCATGCGCGACGTTCCGACACTGAACGAGTCAGGCCTGCCCGGTTTCGATGCGACGTCGTGGTACGCAGTCGTTGCACCTGCCGGTACCCCACGCCCTATCGTCGATCGGCTCCACGCCGAGCTCGTCAAGGCGATCAACAGCAGCGAAGTTCGGGGTCGCCTCACAGACGAAGGCGCGGACATCGAAACCACGACGCCCGACGCGCTTGCGCAGTTCGTTCGCAGCGAATTGGATAAGTGGGCGAAAGCTGTCAAGGTGTCCGGCGCAAAGCTCGATTGAGCCGCTGGCCGTTTGGTCAAATCTTGCGCACACCACGATTGCGCCTGCCGGCAGCCAGTGAAGAAGCTCGCGCGACGCCGCTTACCCACAGCGTTATCCACAGAAATTGTGGATGACTGAGGCGTTTACCGGCTTTAACTTCGTAAGGAAAATCGGACACTTACGATCAAATGCGTCCAGGGGGGCCGCGGTTTGATCCGGGGGCAGGTCCAAACCGGGGTCTGACCGCAAAAAGCCGGGGTCAGACCCCGACGGGCCGAGCTCCGGGTCAGACCCCTCGCCCTCGCCTCAGTAATCGAACAGATTCCTTCTCGCGTGCTGAAGGTGCGCGACGATCGAATCGCGCGCGCGTTCGGCGTCGCGCGCCTTGAGCGCGCCGACGATCGCGCGGTGCTCTTCCTGGTACTTCAGCCGCCGCTCGGGGGTCACGATCCGGTCCTTGAGCTTCCCCCATTCGGACTGTTCGCGCACCGCCGCGACCATGTCGAGCACCCGGATCACGAAACGGTTATGGGTGGCGGTGGCGAGCGCCTGGTGCAGGGCCGCGTCCCACCGCTCGAACTCGTCGAGCGTGTCCGCGCCTTCCGCCTTGTCGATGCACACCTGCATGCGCTCGAAATCGGCCGGGGTCGCATTGGTGACGATGAGCTCGGCGAGCGCGGGCTCGATACGCAGCCGCGCTTCCATCAGCTCCGCGGGGCTGGTGTGCGTCACGCTGTCGGCGGGAAAAGGGGCGTCTGCGCGCTGCGGCGGGCCCGCGATAAAAGTGCCGCGGCCGACGTGCCGGGTGATCGCGCCTTCGGCCTCGAGCTGCGCGAGGGTGCGCCGCACCGCGTTGCGCGGGACGGCGAAGCGGCGGGCGAGCTCGCGCTCCGTCGGCAGGCGCGCGCCGGGCGCGAGCTTCCCGTCGGAGGCCGAGCTCACGATGAATTCGCGTATGCGCCGCGCGCCGTCGCGCGGGGTGTCTCGGGGTGCGGGTGCCGCCATGGTCTCGCTCGTATCGTGACGCATTGTGCGGTGTTGAACCAATCAGGTCAATTGGTTCGATTCGTTGACAATTGGTTCAGCGCCCCCTAGCATCCGGTAAAAGACCCGGTCCATCCGCGGTCGCACAAGAATTCAATCCGTCCCCGGGAGGAGCATGTCGCAACGAGACGCACGAGTCGAAGCCGCGGTCGCGCACTGGGCGCCGCGTTTCGTCGCGAACGGGGTTCCGCTCAGCGACTTCCAGGACGTCACCTCGCAGGTCGAGCGCTGGGACGATTGGTGCGCCGCGTGGTCGAATCGCGCCGCGGTGCACGAGAAGCTCGGCAACGAGGCGCTCGCCGCGGGCCACCCGCTTTCGGCGAGCGAGCACCTGACCCGCGCGGGCGTCTGCTATCACTTCGCCAAGTTCGTGTTCGTCCACGCCTACGACGAGATGCGCGCCGCGCACCGCAACGCGGTGGCGTGCCGCGAAGCCGCGCTCGCTCACCTCGATCCACCGGGCGAGCGCGTCGAGATCCCTTACGAAGGCACCCGCCTCTACGGCATCCTGCGTAAACCGCGCGGCGTCGCGCGCCCGCCGGTCGTCGTGATGTGCATGGGGCTCGATTCGGCGAAAGAAGAGATGGACGCGTACGAATCGGTTTTTCTCGCGCGCGGCATGGCGACACTCGCGTTCGACGGTCCGGGGCAGGGCGAAGCGGAGTACGAGCTGCGCATCCGCGGCGACTATGAAGCGCCGGTGAAAAGCGTGGTCGACTGGGTCGAGCGCCGCACCGACGTCGACACCGCCGCGATCGGCCTGTGGGGCGTGTCCCTCGGCGGCTACTACGCCGCTCGCGCAGCGGGTTTCGAAAAGCGTGTGAAAGCGTGCATATCGCTGTCGGGCCCTTACGACTGGGCCGATCTGTGGCCGCAGATGAACCCGCTCACTCGCGAAGCGTTCCGCGTGCGGGCGAAATGCGCGACGCCTGAAGAGGCGCACGAATACGGCAGGCGCCTGACCCTCAAAGCCGTCGCGTCGAACATCACGTGCCCGCTTTTCGTCGTCGCCGGCAAGCAGGACCGCATCGTGCCGTGGCAGGACGGCGAGCGGCTCGCGCGCGAAGCGAGCGGGCCGGTCGAGCTGCTGCTCATCGACGACGGCAACCACGTCGCGAACAACCGCGGTTATCGCTACCGCACGCAGTCTGCCGACTGGATGGCGCGGCAGCTCGGCGTGCAGCCCGCCCGGTAAGGTCCGGCGCGAGCATCGAGGCAAGGAGTGACGATGAAGTTCGAAGGTCGAAGCGCCGCAGTCGCGCTTTTGTTGGGAGCAGCGTCGATCGCTGCGCACGCGCAGCAGCAGAAGTTTCCATCCAAGCCGATCCGCATGATCGTGCCGTTCTCGGCGGGCAGCCAGACCGACATCCTCGCGCGGCTCGTCGGGCAGAAGATGAACGAGAGCTGGGGCCAGCAGGTCGTCATCGACAACCGCCCGAGCGCGGGGGGCACGATCGCGGCCGGCATCGTCGCCGCTGCGCCTGCCGACGGCCATACCCTGATGGTTCACTCGGTCGGTCATGCGATCAACGCGACCCTCTACACGCGCCTGCCTTTCAACACCCTGCGCGATTTCGCCGGCGTGTCGCAGCTCGCGAGCGTTCCGAACGTGCTCGTCGTCGCGCCGTCCCTCGGCGTCAAATCGGTCAAAGACCTGATCGCGCTGGCGAAGCAGAAACCGGGCACGATCAACTTCGGGTCGGCGGGCATCGGCAGCGGCACGCACATCAACGGCGAGCAGTTCAAGGTCGTCGCCGGCGTGAACGTCGTGCACGTGCCGTACAAAGGCACGCCCGAGGCGCTCACCGACACGATGACCGGGCGCATCCAGTATTTCTTCTCGCCGCTCGTGCCCGCGACGCCTTTCGTCAAGGAAGGCCGCCTGCTCGCGCTCGCGGTGAGCACGGCGACGCGCTCGCCGGTGCTGCCGGACGTGCCCACCGTCGCCGAAGCCGCGCTGCCGGGCTTCGACTACGACCAGTGGTACGGCATGCTCGCGCCTCGCAATACGCCGAAGCCGATCCTCGACCAGCTGTCGAAGGAAGTCGCACGCGTGCTCGACCTGCCCGACGTGCGCAAGACTTTCCAGACCCAGGGCGCGGTCGCGAAACCGAGCACCCCCGAGCAGTTCGACGCCTTCATCAGGGTCGAGATCGACAAGCTGGCCAAAGTGATCAAAGCCTCCGGCGCGCGCGCCGACTAGAAGGCCATAACCCGAGGAGAGGCACGATGCGTTGCAATCGTTCGACGGCGGCGGTTCTATCCGGTGTGTTGTTGAGCGCGGCCGTCGCGCTCGATGCGGGCGCGCAGGAGCGCAAGTTTCCGGTCAAGCCGATCCGCATGCTCGTGCCTTTCTCGACCGGCAGCCAGACCGACATCCTCGCGCGCTGGACCGGCGAGAAGATGACGCAGAACTGGGGCCAGCAGATCGTGGTGGACAACAGGCCGAGCGCGGGCGGGACGATCGCTTCCGAGTACGTGCTCGCCGCGAACCCGGACGGGCATACGCTGCTGATGGTCTCGACCGGCCACGCGGGCAACGCCACCCTCTACTCGAAGCTCTCGTACGACACGGTGCGCGATTTCGCCGGCGTGTCGCGGGTGGCGAGCGTGCCGAACCTGCTCGTCGTCGCGCCTTCGCTCGGGGTCAAATCGGTCAAAGAGCTCATCGCGCTCGCGAAGTCGAAGCAGGGTACGTTCAATTTCAGCTCCGCCGGCATCGGCAGCGGCACCCAGATCAACGGCGAGATGTTCAAGCTCGCCGCGGGTTTCGACGCCACTCACGTGCCTTACAAAGGCGCTCCCGAATCGCTCAACGAAACCATGGCGGGCAGGGTCGAGTTCTGTTTCACCCCGATCCTCGTCGCGGCCGGGCAGGTCAAGGCAGGCAGGGTCGTCGCGCTCGCGGTCAGCACCGCCACGCGCTCGCCGATGTTCCCGAACCTGCCGACGGTTGCCGAAGCGGGCCTCCCGGGGTTCGAATACGATCAGTGGTACGGCTTGCTCGTGTCGGCAAAGACGCCGCGTCCGGTCGTGGACATGCTCAACAGGGAAGTCGTTCGCATCCTCAGCCTTGCCGACATGAAAGAGCGCCTGCTGTCGCAGGGCGCGACACCCGCGCCGACGACGCCCGAAGAGTTCGACGCTTTCATCCGGACCGAAGTGAAGCGTTTCGCGAAAGTGCTGATCGCCGCGGGCGCCCGCATCAACTGACGCGACGAATACGTCGCGTCATCCTGGACGAGCTCGCGGCGCGAGCGCGATCCAGGATCCATTCGACGCGACGTGCATCCCGGCGCGTCGTCCTGGACCAGCCCGCAACGCGGGCCCGATCCAGGATCCATTTTGATTTTTGTTTTTGACTTTTGACTTTGAGCTTATGAACGCAACAACCAAAGACAAACGCGTCGAGATCGCGATCCACAACTGGGCGCCGCGCTTCGTGTCGGCCGGCGTTCCGCTCGACGACTTCAACGAAGTCACCGCGGCGATCACGCATTGGGACGAGTGGTGCGCGGTGTGGTCGAAGCGCGCCGCGGTTCACGAGGATCTCGGCCGCAACGCGCTCGCGGAAGGCTACACCCTGTCGGCGGCGGGTCATCTCACGCGCGCGTCGCTGTGCTATCACTTCGGCAAGTTCATGTTCGTGCACGACATCGACCAGATGCGCGCCGCGCATGAAAAAGTCGTCGAATGCCGCAACCTCGCGCTGCCGTATCTCGATCCGCCGGGCGAGCGCGTCGCGATTCCTTACGAAAGCCGCGAGCTCTACGGCATCCTGCGCCGCCCCGAAGGCATCGACACGCCGGCGGTCGTGATCATGTGCGTGGGCCTGGACTCGACCAAGGAAGAGCTCGACGTCTACGAAGACATCTTCCTCCAGCGCGGCATGGCGACCCTCGTCTTCGACGGTCCCGGACAGGGCGAAGCCGAGTACGACCTGCCGATCCGCGGCGATTACGAGGCGCCGGTCCAGGCGGTGATCGAGTACATCAAATCACGCGCCGATCTCGACCCCGAGCGCATCGGCATCATGGGGGTGTCGCTCGGCGGTTACTACTCCGCGCGCGCCGCCGCTTTCGACAAGCGCCTCAAAGCGTGCCTTTCTTTCTCGGGCCCGTATTCGTGGGTCGAGATCTTCGACGGCCGCAACGAACTTTCGCGCGAAGCTTTCCGCGTGCGCAGCCACAGCAGGACCATGGAAGAAGCGCGTGAGAAAGCGAAGACCCTGACCCTCGAAGGCGCGGCGATGAACATCACGTGCCCGATCTACATCGTCGCGGGCGAGCTCGATCGCCTCACGCCTCCGGCGAACGCTGAGCGCATCGCAGCCGAAGTCGCGGGCCCGAAAGTCCTGCAGATCGTGCAGGGCGGCAATCACGTCGTGAACAACCGGCGCTATATGTACCAGACCCAGGCCGCGGACTGGATGGCGCAGCAGTTGAGCGTTCCGAAAACATAAGCAAAGCGAAATGAGCGAGAACAAACGACGCGATCTGTTGAAATTCGGCGCTGCGCTCGGCGTGGCCGGAGCGGTCCCGCTCGCTTATGCGAACCGCCACCCGCACGTGCGCCCGACGAGCCTGCCTTACCTCGACCGGAACATGTACCGCAGCAACACCGACGTGCTGGCGCATTTCGATCCGGGCGAGGAGCGCGGATCGAAGATGCAGATGATGTCGATCGGCTCGCGGCGATTCCTCTTCAACCGTCGCGACGTGATCGAGGTGACCGAGCCGACGAAGCCGGTGGTCATCAACAAAGGCGCGTACGCGAGCGGCCAGGTGCAGCTCGCGTTCAACCGCAAGCTCGGCAAGTGGATCCTCATGACCGGCCACGGGTCGATGGGCACATTTTCGACGAAGGAGTGGCCTCACGGGAAGTACGACAACCCGGCGCTCATCAAGCGCAACATCGAGCAGAAGGGCTTGCGCGGCGTGCGCTTCTATGATGCGTCGGACCCTGCAAAGCTCGTCCTCCTGTCCGAGTGGAGCTGCGACCAGGGCGACCCGAAGCGCGAAGTGCAGACGGGTTCCGGCACGCACCGCAACTACTACGACGGCGGGCAGTACGCGTATCTGGACACCGGACCCGACAACACCTTCACGAACATGGAGGCGTTCTTCCGGTATTACACCAACGGCATCCAGATCATCGACGCGTCCGACCCCGCGAAACCGAAGTTCGTGTCGAACTCGTGGGTGCCGGGACAGAAGCAGGGCGAGGAAGACGCTTACCGCAAATGGCGCGAGTATGGCGACAAGACCTCGTTCACCAGCCTGCACGGGCCGATGTACGTGCCCCGGCGCGTCGAGGATGGCGGGCGCTACGGCTACAGCGCTTACGGCAGCTTCGGGATGGTCGTTCACGATCTCACCGACATCCGCAATCCGAAGCTCGTGTCGCGCTTCAATCCGCCGCTCAAAGCGGGGGCGATCCCGTTCCACACGATCGACATCGCGCGCCTCGATCGCGGCTTCGTCATCACCAATCCCGAAGTGCTCAACCCCGACTGTAACGAGGCGTACCAGCCGTCGATCGTGGTCGACGTGCGAAATCCCGCGAGCCCTCGCGCGATCGCCGAGTTGCCGGTTCCGCAGCCGCCGCAGGACGCGCCGTACCGGGACTACTGCGACAAGCGCGGGCGTTTCGGGCCGCACAATCCGCCGCACCTGAAAGCGCCGGGCAAAGCCGATCCGAATTTCACTGCGTACTCGTTCTTCAACGCGGGGCTACAGCTCTACGACATCCGCGATCCGAGCAAGCCTCGCAACAGCGGTTATTTCGTGCCGCCCCAGCCCGGCAGCCTCGACGATTACCTCAGTTACCCGCGCGACACCGACGCGGTCTTCGTCGAGTGGGACCGCAAGCTCATGTGGGTCGGCACCGGGTCCGGCCTTTACCTCGTGACCTCGCCCCTGCTGGGCAAACCGGTGCTCGCCCCGATGGCGGTCAAGGAATGGTCGCTCCCGGGGTTGAACGTGGGGGCAGCGTGAAGGACGACGCTCAAGGGCGAATCGCGTACCCGGCGGGCTCACGCTCGGCGGACTTTTGAAAGAGAAGAACATGGATATTCCACAAGGCAGCAAAGACGAGCGCGTCCAGTCCGCCATATCGCACTGGGCGCCGCGTTTCGTCATCAACGGCGTCCCGCTCACCGACTTCCAGGAAGTGACTGCGGGTATCGAGCGCTGGGAAGACTGGTGCAGCGCGTGGAGCAAGCGCGCGGCGCTGCACGAAGAGCTCGGCAACAAAGCCCACGCCGAAGGTTTCAATCTCTCGGCGGGCGAGCACTGGACGCGCGCCGGGGTGTGCTACCACTTCGGCAAGTTTCTCTTCGTCAACGACATGGCGCAGCTGAAGCAGGCGAACCTGAAAGCGGTCGAGTGTCGGACCAAAGCGCTGCCGCACTTACGCCCGCCCGGCGAGCGCGTGGCGATTCCGTACGAAGGCAAGCATCTCTACGGCAACCTGCGCAAGCCCCTGGGCGTCGCGAAGCCGCCGATCGTGGTGATGTGCATGGGGCTCGATTCGGCGAAAGAGGAGATGGACGATTACGAGAACCGCTTCCTGAAGCGCGGGCTCGCCACGCTCGCCTTCGACGGTCCGGGCCAGGGCGAAGCGGAATATGATTTCGCGATGTGCCCCGAATACGAGAAACCCGTCGGCGCGGTCATCGATTATCTCGAGACGCGCGAAGACCTCGACGTGTCGCGCGTCGGGGTGTGGGGCGTTTCGCTCGGCGGTTATTACGCGCCGCGCGCCGCGGCTTTCGAAAAGCGCATCAAGGCGTGCGTCGCGCTCTCGGGCGCGTACGAGCGCAAGCCGACCTTCGAAGGGCGCCCGATCATCAACGTCGAAGCGTTCCGCGTGCGCTCGCACAGCAAGGACCTCGATGAGGCGAGCAAGGTCGCCGCGCGCATGACGCTCAAAGGCTTTGCGAAGAACATCAAGTGCCCGATCTACATCGTCGCCGGCACCAAGGACCGCCTGACCTCGCCTGACGAAGCCAGAAAGCTCGCGGCGGAAGTCTCCGGGCCGTGCGTGCTGTCCATCATCGAAGGCGGGAATCACGTGGTGAACAATCTGTGGTACCGCTACCGCGACCAGACGGCGGACTGGATGGCGACCCAGTTGGGCGCTGAACGGCGGTGAACGGGTGAACGGGTGAACGGGTGAACGAGTGAACGAGTGAACAAGTGAACGGGTAACGACATGGCAAGCAAGAAGAAACTTGAACCGAAGAACATCAAAGCGTCGGACCTCGATCCTTCGATGCGCGTCTCCGAAGCGCCCGACGTGCTCTACGATCCTGCGAACCCGCGCCACCAGTGGGAGCGTCCGCTGCAGGCCCCCGGGCGCATGCAGGTCGATTTCGAAGAACGGGTCGATTTCCGGCGGCTGCACGAGTACCGCCTCGCGCGCACCCGCAACGCACTCGCGAAGTCGGGCTTGGGCGCGCTGCTGTGCTTCGACCAGTACAACATCCGCTACATCTCGAGCACCGTCATCGGCGAATGGGCGCGCGACAAGCTCACGCGCTGGACCGTGCTGACCGGCAACGGCGAGCCGTGGGTATGGGATTTCGGCTCGGCCGCGAGGCACCACAAGATCTACGCGCCGTGGCTGCCGAAGAACCACTGCCTCGCCGGTCTCACCGGATTGCGCGGCGCGGTCTCACCGAAAGTCGGCCTCTTCGAGCAGATGGCGCAGGAAGTGAAAGACGTGCTCGTGCAGGAAGGGGTGGCCGACATGCCTCTGGGCATCGACGTGGTCGAGCCGCCTTTCCTTTTCGCGCTGCAAAAGCTCGGGATCGAAGTGCGCGACGGCCAGCAGGTGATGCTCGACGCGCGCGAGATCAAGAGCCACGACGAAATCACGCTGCTCAACATGGCGGCGGCGATGGGCGACGGGGTGTACCAGGACATCTTCGAAGCGCTGAAACCCGGCGTGCGCGAGAACGAGATCGTCGCGATGGCGACCAAGCGCCTGTACGAGATGGGCTCGGACAGCGTGGAGGCGATCAACGCGATCGCGGGCGAGCGCTGCAGCCCTCACCCGCACAACTTCACCGACCGCATGATCCGTCCGGGCGACCAGGCGTATTTCGACATCATCCAGTCCTACATGGGTTACCGCACGTGCTACTACCGCACGTTCAGCGTGGGCCTGGCGACCAAGTCCCAGCACGACGCTTATAAAAAAGCGCGCGCGTGGATGGACGGTGCGATTGCGATGCTCAAGCCGGGAGTCTCGACTGACAAGGTGGCGAAGGCGTTCCCGAAAAGCACCGAGATCGGTTTTGAGACCGAGATGTCGGCTTTCGGCCTGAACTTCTGCCACGGCCTCGGACTCGGCCTGCACGAGCGGCCGCTCATCTCGAGGTTGAACTCGCTGAAGGACCCGTACGAGCTCAAGGAAGGAATGGTTTTCGCGGTCGAGACCTTCTGCCCGGCGAGCGACGGCGTCTCCGCCGCGCGCATCGAGGAGGAAGTGGTGCTCACGCCCGACGGGGCGAAGGTCATCACGCTTTTTCCGGCGCAGGAATTACCCATTGCAAATAAATACTGATTCGGTGAACGGGTGAACAGGTGAACAGGTGAACGGGTGACGCCTCTCGGCGCTTACGTGGCGCGCGGCGCGCGGTTTTACCCGTTCACTCGTTCACTCGTTCACCCGTTCACCTCGCATTAAGAGGACGACATTGGATACATCAGCGAAACGTAAACGAAGCCCCTCGCCTGAGATCGAGATCGGCCAGGAAACCCGCATGGAGCTGTATCGGCAGCAGCTCGAGCTGCGCTACTGCGAGAAGCGCGCATACGATCTTTTTCTGCAGAACCTCATCAAGGGCACGAGTCACCTGTCGCTCGGGCAGGAGGCGATCGCCGCGGGGTTCGGCGTCGCGATGCGGCCCGACGACTGGACCTTCTGCACTTATCGCGGGCATGCGCACACGCTCGCGCGGGGTGCGTCGATGACCGGCGTGCTCGGGGAGCTGATGGGACGTGAATGCGGCCTCCTCGGCGGCAAAGGCGGCTCGATGCACCTGACCGATGTGAGCAAAGGCGCCATGGGTTCTTACGCGATCATCGGCGCGCACCTTCCGGTCGCGGCCGGGGCGGCATGGAGCGCGCAATACCGCGGGACCGAACAGGTCGCGGTGTGCTTCTTCGGCGACGGCACGACCAACATCGGCGCTTTCCACGAAGCGCTGAACATGTCGGCGGTGTGGAAGCTGCCGGTGATCTTCGTGTGCGAGAACAACCTGTACATGGAATACACGCCGATTCGCGACGTCACTGCGGTCGAGCATCCCGCGGCCGACCGCGCGTCGGCCTACGGGCTCGAAAGGATCGTGATCGACGGCAACGACGCCGACGAGGTCTACAAGACCGCGGCGAAATACATGGAACGCGCGCGCAAAGGCGGCGGACCGGCGCTCATCGAAGCGATGACCTATCGCCACAGCGGCCACTCGCGCGCCGATCCGGGCAAGTATCGGCCCGAAGGCGAGCTCGAAAAATGGCTGCAGCGCGATCCGATCGACATGTATCGCAACCGGCTCCTCGAGCTCGGGTTTGCGGAAGCGACACTGAAAGACATGGAAGCCGAAGCGATGAGACAGGTGAACGAAGCGACCGAAGCGGCGAAAGCCTCGCCGGTACCGGGGCTCGACGCGATCGACAGGGACGTGTGGGCAGACGGGAGCACAGCATGGCGGAACTGACCTATCGCGACGCGGTCGCGGCGGGAATCGCGCAGGAGATGGAGCGCGACGAGCGCGTCGTATTCCTCGGCGAGGACATCGCGGCCGCGGGCGGGGTGTTCAAGGCGACGGTGGGGCTGCTGGAAAAGTTCGGGCCCAAGCGCGTACGCGACACGCCGATCTCGGAGCAGGCGATCCTCGGCGCCGCGATGGGCGCTGCGATGACGGGGCTGCGGCCCATCGCCGAGATCATGTTCTCCGACTTCCTCGCGGTGTGCTGGGACATCGTCGCGAACGAGATCGCGAAGACGCGCTACATGACCAACGGCCAGATCACGCTGCCGCTCGTCATCCGCACCGCGAATGGCGCGGGCTCGCGCTTCGGCGCGCAGCACTCCCAGGCGGTGGAAAACTGGGCGATGATGATTCCGGGAATCAAGGTGATCGCGCCCGCATTCCCCGCCGACGTCAAAGGTCTTCTCGCGGCGGCGATACGCGATCCCGATCCGGTGCTTTTCTTCGAGCAGAAGTCGCTTTATTCGATGAAAGGCGAAGTGCCCGACGGCGAGCACGTCGACGAGCTCGGCAAAGCGAAGGTGCTGCGCCACGGCAGCGACTGCACGATCGTCGCGCTCGCATCGATGGTCCACAAATCGCTCGACGCCGCCGCCATCCTCGAGAAAGAGCACGGCATCTCGTGCACCGTGGTCGACGTGCGCTCGCTGGTGCCGCTCGACACCCAGACGATCCTCTCGGAGATCGGCAAGACCGGGCGCCTGTTCACGGTGGAAGAGAATCCGCGCCTGTGCGGCTGGGGCGCCGAGATCGCATCGATCGCCGCCGAGGAATGCTTCTGGACGCTCGACGCGCCGATCATCCGCATCACCACCCCGCACATCCCGCTGCCTTCGGCCGACAAGCTCGAGGACGCGACGATCCCGTCGGTCGAGCGGATCGTGAGGGAAATCAGGGAGAAGATGGATTAGCTGGGTTCCCCCTCACCCTGACCCTCTCCCCGTGCACGGGGAGAGGGAAACGTCTACCGACGACGGCTGTGGTGCTGCTCCCGGCGCAGAGCGGTGGCGGTTGTCGGTAGACGTTTCCCTCGCCCCACGATAGTGGGGAGAGGGTTAGGGTGAGGGGCAACTGAGGACATCCCCGAATACTTATGCTGACGCGCCTCGCTCTCAATCTCGCCCTGCTGCTCGCTGCATCCGCAGCCATCGCAGCCGACCCCGCCGACCTGCTGCTGATCAACGGCAAGATCGTCACGGTCGACGACCGCTTCGCGATCGCCCAGGCCGTCGCGATCAAAGGTCAGCGCATCGTTGCGGTGGGCACGACGGCGGACGTTCGCAAGGCCGCAGGCACGAACGCGAAGGTCATCGACCTGCGCGGGCGCACGGTCATCCCGGGCCTCATCGACAACCACGCGCACTGGATACGCGCCGCCGAGCACGCCGAGCTGCGTTTCGACGGCGTGACTTCGCGCAAGCTCGCGTTGCAGAAGCTCGCCGAGCGCGTGAAAGCCGCGCGTCCCGGCGAGTGGATCGCCGCGCTCGGCGGCTGGTCCGAACAGCAGTTCACCGACGACCCGCGCGGCTTCCCGCTGGCGGAGCTCGACGCGATCGCGCCGAACAACGCGGTGGTGCTGCAGGCGATCTACCGTCACACCTACCTCAACACCGCGGCGCTCAATGCGGCGCAGATCGACGCGACTACGCCCGATCCGCGCAACGGCAGGATCGAGAAAGACGCCGCAGGCACTCTCACCGGCGTCGTCAGCGGCGCGGGCGGCGTCGCTTTCGTCGCGGCGAAGATACCGCTTCCCGATCGCGCGGCGTGGCTCGCGCAGACCCGAGCGCTGGTGCGCGAGCTCAACTCGATGGGGATCACCGCGTGGCTAGACGCCGGCGGGCGCGGCATGGGCGCGGCGCATTACGAACCCTATCGCGAGCTCGCCGACCGCGGCGAGCTCGACGTGCGCGCGTTCTGGACGACGATCCGCCAGCCGGCGACACCTGCGGAAGTCGACAAAGTGCTCGCGGAGATTCCGCTACAGCAGCCTTTTCGCGGCAACGATTATTTCAACCAGGTCGGCTGGGGCGAGTCGGTGTACGCGCCGCTGACCACACAGCTCCTGAGCTTCGTCACTAACACCAAACCCGACGATCTCGCACAGATGCGCCGCATCCTGGTCGCGCTCGCGCAGCAGGGCCTGTACGTCAACTCGCACGTTGAAATGTCGGATGCGATCGACGCGTTCCTCGACGTCTACGAGGGCGTGAACAAAGCCGCGCCTTTCAGGGGCCTGCGCTGGTCGTTGTCCCACCTCGACCAGGTGAACGATTCGCAGCTCGAGCGCATGAAGAAGCTCGGCATGACCGCGCAGATCCACAGCCGGCCGCTGATCCAGGGCGCGCTGATGCACCAGGTCCACGGCGACCGTGCGTGGGAGATGCCGCCTTTCAGGCGGGTGCAGGACAGCGGAATCATGTGGGGCCTCGGCTCGGACGCGACCGCGGTCACGACTTCCAACCCGTTCTACACACTCGCGTTTGCGATCACTGGAAAGATGATCGGCGGAAAGCAGGTGAACCGCCAGACGATCACGCGCGAGGAAGCGCTGATCGCGCACACGCGCAACAACGCCTACATCGTTTTCCAGGAAGCGAACCTGGGCTCGATCAGGCCCGGCAAGTACGCCGACCTGCTCGTGCTCGATCGTGATTACCTCACGGTGCCCGCGGACGAGATCAAAGACATCAAGCCGCTGATGACGATGGTCGGCGGCAGGATTGTTTTCGAGCGGTGATGCCGACGATGAGATCCGCGCTGCTCGGTCTTTGCGTGCTGCTCGCGAGTGCGGTGCACGCCGCGGCGCCGCCCGCGGACCTGATCCTTCACAACGGCAGGATCGTCACCGTCGACGAGCGTTTCTCGATCGCGCAGGCGATCGCGATCCGCGGCGAGCGCGTGGTCAGCGTCGGACGCAACGCCGACGTCGAGAAGCTCGCCGGGCCTTCGACGCGACGGGTCGACCTGCGCGGACGCACGGTCATCCCCGGCCTCATCGATAATCACGCGCACTTCATGCGCGCGGTCGAATACTGGCCCGAGGAAGTGCGCTGGGACGGCGTCACGTCGCGTAAGCAGGCGCTCGAGATGATCGCGGCGCGGGCGAAGCGCGCAAAGCCGGGCGAATGGATACTCGTGCTCGGCGGCTGGTCGCTCGACCAGTTCACCGACAGCCAGGCGGGTTTCACGCGCGAAGAGCTCGATGCAATCGCACCTGACAACCCGGTGCTGCTGCAGCTCATCTACTTTCGCGTCTATGCCAATACGCGCGGGCTCGCGGCGCTCGGAGTCGACGCGGGAACCAAAGACCCGGCGGGCGGGCGCATCGAACGCGACGCGGCAGGGCAGGCGACCGGCGTCATGAACGGCGGCGGCGCGGTTCGCGTCGCGCTCGGCAAGCTGGGCGAGGTCGCGCACACGAGGATGGTCGGGAACGCGAGAGTGATGATGCGCGACCTGAACGCGCTCGGCATCACGACTTACCAGGACATGGGCGGACGCGGTTTCACCCCACGCTACTTCGAGCCGATGCGCGAGCTCGACGCGAAACGCGAGATGACGGTGCGGATCTTCTACAACCTGTGGCAGGAGCCCGAGACTCCCGCGCAGGTCGACGCGGCGCTGGCGAACATCAAAGCGCTCAAGCCTTTCCAGGGCAACGACTGGTTCGACAACACCGGTTACGGCGAGACCCTGTACTTCCCGCTGCACGACAGCACGCTGGTGAAAGAGACGAAGCCATCCGTCGAAGCGATGGCGCAGTGGCGGCGCGTGGCGCAGGCAGTGGCCGACAAACGCATGCACCTCAACGTGCACGCACAGCTACGCGGCTCGATCGAGAGTTTCCTCGCCGCGATCGAAGACATCGACAAAACCACTCCGGTGAGAGCTTTTCGCTGGACCTTCTCCCACGTCGACCAGCTCGAAGCGCAGGACCTCGACCGCCTTCGCCGCCTCGGCATGGCGATCCAGCTGCACAGCCGCCCGACGATACAGGGCGTGCTGTTTCACAATGTCTACGGCGACAAGGCGTACGAGATGCCGCCGCTGAAGCTCGTGCAGGACAGTGCGATTCCCTGGGGCCTGGGCTCGGACGCGACCGCGGTGACGCCGTCGAATCCTTTCTATACCCTGTGGTGGGCGGTCACCGGGAAGATGCTCGGCGGCCGACAGGTACTCAAGCAGACGATCACGCGCGAGGAAGCCCTCATTGCGCACACCCGCAGCAACGCGTATTTCGTTTTCCGCGAAGGCGATCTGGGATCGCTGCAGCCGGGGAAATACGCCGACCTCCTCGTGCTCGACCGCGACTACCTCGCGGTCCCCGCCGACGAGATCAAGGACATCAAGCCGCTCATGACGATGGTGGGCGGGAAAGTGGTTTACGAAGCGACGTCGAAGTGAGGAAGGTCAACAGCCTTAACGCGAAGGACGCGAAGGACGCAAAGGAAGATCAGGAACTCTAAC
>JAQGNC010000124.1 GCA_028292065.1 Betaproteobacteria bacterium | reverse complement strand
GTCGGCGACGTGATCGCCGCGATGCTGGCGACGCAAGTGCATTACCTCATCTGGATTTCGCCGTCGTCGCTGCCGATGGTGAAGGACGGCAAGCTGCGCGCGCTGGCGGTGACGAGTGCGAAACGCTATCCGGGACTGCCTGACGTACCCAGCGTCGCGGAAATCGGCCTGAAAGGCGCCGAAGTCGACACGATGATCGGCGTCATCGGTCCCGTGACCTTGCCGAAGAGCTTCGTGAACCGCGTCCACGGCGATATCTCCAGCGTGCTGCGCCAGCCTGCGATCAGGGAAGCTTTCGAGCGCCAGGGCGGCGAGCCCGCGCCCGACACGACGCAGGCCGCCTACGCGGCGAAGTGGAAAACCGAATACGAGGTCTACCGCAAGCTCCTTCCGGAGCTGGGGCTCAAGCGGCAGTAATAACCGAGCGTAAGGTGTCATCGCCGGCGCGGAAGGCGCGGTGGCAATCTCGTGGCGCACGTAACGTTCGTAACGAGATTGCTTCGTCGCGGCGCTCCTCGCAATGACACCTACCTTCGTCATCGCGTGCCTCGCAATGACCCGCACCTTCGTGGCGGCGCTCGGCGCAATCACACGTACCTTCGGCATGGGCTGCCTCGCAATGACACGGGGGCAAAGGCATGTCGCTTGCGTGCGCTTCGGGGTATTCGTCCCCCCGGAGAACACCATGAGCAAACCAATCGTCCTGGCAGCAGCCCTCGCGTTCGCGCTCGGCAGCGGGTTCGCGCACGCACAGACCTCGAGCCTCGGCCTCACCGTCGACATGAACGGCGAGAGCAGCGGGACCGTGACCGGCGCAGGCGCCGGCACCGACGGCGCGTTCGGCACGCCGAGCGACACCACCGCCGTGGGCGCCGCTCGCGGCTCGACCAGCGGAGCGGCCGGAGTCGGCAGCCGCTCCGGCACTGCGGGCAGCAGCAACTCCGGGGTCCGCGCCAGCGACGGCGCACGCGGCGGCCGCGGCACAGGCAGCGGCAACGCCGCATCCGGCTCCGGCGGCGCCGACCCGCGCTAAGCGCGTGGGGTCTGACCCCGGCTTCATCGGGGTCTGACCCCGGTTTGGCTAGACCCCCACCCTGGCCCTCCCCTCGCGCCGATGGGGTCAGACCCCGGCTTCATTGGGGTCTGACCCCGGTTTCGCTGAAGGAACGGGACTGCACGCGCGGCCCGCGCCTGCCAAACTGTTTTCGTCATCCGCGCCGCGGATAACTCTCCTTCCCCTTCAGGCGGAAGGTTGCGATGGGGGTGGGGTTTGAATAGCGGGCTACACGAGCGACCTCGCTTCCCCTGTGTTCCTTCACCCGCCCAGCGCGCACCGCGACCGGGCGCTGCACGCGCGATCGGTGCATCGCTTGTAGAAGCTCAGCCGATCTGCGATGTTACCGACGACGGCGCCGGCCGGTGTCGCAACGATAAGGAACAACAAGAATGGCTGCTGCTTCGCGCCTGCGCGCCGTATTCGCGCTGACCGTCCTCGCCGCAACGACCGTCTGCGCGCAGACCTACCCCGCTAACCGTCCGATACGCGTGATCGTTCCGCTCGCGGCCGGAGGCGGGTCCGACATCACGGCGCGTCTCATCGCGCCGGGGCTCGCCGAGCGCCTGGGGCAGGCGATCGTCGTCGACAACCGGCCGGCGGCCAATGGCGTCGTCGGCACCGAGCAGGCGGCGCGCGCCGCGCCCGACGGCCATACGCTGCTCCTCGCGGTCAACACGCACGCCGCTTTCCCGTGGCTTTATCCGAAGCTCCCGTTCGATGCGATGAAAGGCTTCGTCCCGGTGACTCAGCTCGTCGCCGCACCCTTGGTCGCCACGGTCAATACGAGCCTGCCGGTCACCAACCTGCGTGACTTCATCGCGTATGTCCGCGCCAACGGCGCCAACGTGAACTACGGCTCGTCGGGCACCGCGAGCCCGCCGCATCTCGCCGCCGAGCTCTTCAAGTCGATGGTGCGAACCGACATGACCCACGTCGTCTACAAAGGCATCGCGCCGGCGGTCATCGCGCTCCTCAGCAACGAAGTGCAGGTCCTGTTCGCCACGGTGCTCGTCGCGCAGCCGCACATCCGCGGCGGCAAGCTGCGTGCGCTCGGTATCTCGACGTTGAAGCGCACCGAGTCCGCGCCCGACTGGCCGACGCTGTCCGAAGCCGGGCTGCCGGGTTACGAAGCGGGCATCTGGTACGGCGTGCTCGCGCCTGCGGGAACGAGCCCCGCGATCGTCGACCGCCTGCACAAGGAGATCACGTGGGTGCTCCAGCAGCCGAAGGTGAGGGCGCAGATCGTCGCGCAGGGCGGCGAGCCCATCGGCAACACGCCGGCCGAGTTCGGCGCGGTGATGCGCGCCGATTACCAGAGCATGGGCAAACTGATCCGTGAGAAAGGGATCAAGCTCGAGTGAGTCGTCGCGAGCGCCCCGGGATTGCCCTTCGACAAAGCTCAGGACAGGCTTCGTCACGGCGTTCTTCGCAATGACCTGCAAACCACCCCCACCCTAACCCTCCCCCTGAGGGGGAGGGGATGTTTTTCGTCATCCGCGGCGCGGATAACCTCCTTCCCCCTCAGGGGGAAGGCTGGGATGGGGGTGGGGTAAGAAGGAAGGGAGGTTACGGAGGGAAACCTTGGTTTCCCTCTGTTCGTTTACCGCCCATTGGGTCCCGACGGGACCCTCAGGGGGAAGGCTGGGATGGGGGTGGGTTGAAGGAAACGAGGTTCAAAGAGGGCAACCTTGGGTGTACCGCCCGAAGTCCCGCAGGGACCTAGTCCGCCTTGATCCCCGCCGCTTTCACCACCTTCGCCCACTGCGCGATCTCGGTGACAATCATCTTCTGGAATTCCTCCGGCGTGCTGCCGACCGGCTCGCCGCCCTGGCGCGAGAGCGTGGTCCTGGTCTCGGGCATCTGCAGCACTTTCACGAAGTCCGACCGGATCTTGTTGACGAGCTCGCGCGGCGTCGCGGCGGGCGCCAGCACGCCCCACCAGATTCCGGCTTCGTAACCCGGCAGCGCTTCTTCGGCCACGGTCGGCAGGTTGGGGAACGCCGCCGAGCGTTTGAGGCTCGTCACCGCGAGCCCTTTCATGCGTCCCGCCTTGATGTACGGCGACGCCGACACCGGCCCTGCGAAGAGCACCTGCACGTGGCCCCCGACGAGGTCGACTTCGGCAGGGCCGCTGCCTTTGTAAGGGACGTGCACCATGTCGACGCCTGCGCGCAGCTTGAAGAGCTCGCCCGCCATGTGCAGCGGCCCGCCGCTGCCGCTCGACGCATACGTGAGCTCGCCTTTGCGCGACTTCGCAAGCGCGATCAGCTCCTTCGTGTTCTTCACCGGCAGCGTCGGGTGCACCACCAGCACGAGCGGCGAATTGCCGATCAGCGTCACCGGCGCGAAGTCTTTCACCGTGTCGTAAGGGATTTTCGAGTAGATGCTCGGATTGATCGTGTGATTGTTCGACGACATCACGAGCGTGTAGCCGTCGGGCGCCGCTTTCGAGCCGAGCTCGTGGCCGATCATCATCGAAGCGCCGGGACGGTTGTCGATGATGACCTGCTGCCCCCACACCTCGGTCAGCTTCTGGCCGAGCAGACGCGAGACCACGTCGGTTCCGCCGCCGGGCGGGAAGGGAACGATGATGCGCACCGGTTTCGTCGGAAACGGCTGGCCGGTCTGCGCGGCCGCGATACAGCTGAACGCGGCGCCGGCCGCAACGATGAGGGCGCGTAAGCTCGAATGCTTCATGGGGTTTCTTCCGGAAGGGCTGTGAAAAAGGCGTGATTCTAGCCGCGCGGCGGCGCGGGTGACGCGGATTCGCAACGCGGACGGCGCCGCAGGCACCGGACCGGCCGCCGAACCGCTGCTATGCGCCCGCAAAACAGCGGCGCGCTCGGCAGCGGCACGGCCGTTGCGTCAATCACTCGACGCGTAACGCAACGACTGCGGCGCGCCGCCTACTCGCGCAAATCCCACAGGAGACTCACATGAACAAAGCACTTTGCATCTCCGCAGCAATGGCGCTTGCTCTCTCCAGTGCTGCGTTCGCCGACCATACAAAAAACCACAAGAGCTCGGCGCGCAGCGATTCGGGCGCGTCCGCCCAGCAGTTCACCGAGTCCGATTGCCAGATGTTGAGCGTCGAATCCGCACGCTCAGCGTGCATGCGCTCGACCCACGCCAGCGCCCGCGCGAGCGGCGACATGGCCACAGGCGCCACCTCCGACAGCGGTTCGGGAATGACCCAGGGCGGCGGCGACTCGAAGCGCATGCACAAGCGCTCGAAAAAGCAGGGTTCCGGGACCGCTGCGGCGCAGCAGCAGGGCCAAGGCGGGGGCCAAAGCTCGGACTCCGCGCGCTAGCACGTGGGCCGGGGTCTGACCCCGGCCTCATCGGGGTCAGACCCCGGTTTGATCCGAGGCCTGATCGAGGTCTGACCCGGGTTCGCTCCAGAGGCCGCCGCGGTTCGCCCACTCCGCTCGCCGTGATCCCGGACCAAACCGGGGTCAGACCCCAAACAGCCGGGGTCTGACCCCACCACCGTTCGCCCTGAGCCTCGCACAGCGAGGCAGTCGAAGGGGAACGCTCGGCCGATCGAACACGCGCGTGGGCGTGGGGTTCGTGCAAGACCCACGCGTGCGGCACGCCACCTGCTCGTTTCGAGAACCACCATCAGCCGCAGCCACGGAGA
>JAQGNC010000115.1 GCA_028292065.1 Betaproteobacteria bacterium | reverse complement strand
TTGGCGATTTCCCGACCAACCGCAACACGTGCATTGGATGGACTCGCTGTCAAGAAAATGATCGTCCGCCAGTCTACGGACCATGACGGGCGCCACATGGCCGTCTACCCGACAGCGGACGCTTTAGCTATCGCCTCAAGCCTCAATGAGGCGAGTGCTAAAGTGACCAAGCGGCTCAAGAAGCTACTTGGGGATGCTGCCTTCGAAGACGTAGTCGACGAAATCCGTCGCGTGCGCTCTGCCTTGAAGTGAGTGAATTTTTTTGTCCTGATAGTTGCATAGCTAACCATAGGAGCCGAAGTCGTGCCCATCCTCAATGTAAAGATCGCCGCTGAAAAATCCTCCGGTCTCACCGCTGAGATTGCCGCGGCACTTATTGACCTAACAAGCCGGATCCTGAAGAAAAAGCCAGAGGTAATTGCGATTGCCATTGATTACGTTAGCCCCGATAGTTGGATTGTTGGCGGCGTTCCACTGTCCGTTCAAGGCAAGACGAGCTTCTACTTCGATATCAAGATCACCGACGAGACGAATACGAAAGGAGAGAAGGACCAGTACATCAGAGAAGCGTTTGCCGAGTTCGAACGTATCCTCAAGAACGTTCACGAGGAAAGCTACATCTATGTCCAAGACGTACGTGCCACGTCGTACGGTTATGGTGGCCGAACCCAGGAGTATCGCTATCATCATTAGGAGTGCCACGGTCCAGAGGGACGGCTAACCCTTCGTTCGAGCGGACGCGCTGAAGCGCGCCGCTCAACATGACGTTTAGGCGTTCATTCACGCGTGCGATAGCTCAAGCTTTGGCCACTGCCTCCGCAGCCAATGATGTTCGCCAAGGAGCAGCCTCTCGATGACCATCACCATTACCGCCTTTGAACGCTCACCGGATGGCGGCAAGGGGTTTGGCGCGTGGTGCGCGCGTTCGCTGAGCGCTGGAAGACGTGCGCCAACCCTACCAGGTTCGTCTTGTTTCGTTCAGGGTGATGAAGGAACCCGAGCATCTGGCGCTTCATCCTTTCGGCCAAATTCAGACCTATGAGGAAGGCGATCTCGCGCTGTTCGAGACAGGGGCGATCGTGCTTCACATCGCCGGGCGACATGCCGGCTTGCTGCCGGACGATGCCAATGCCTGGGCGCGCGCGATCACATGGATGTTTGCCGCGCTCAACTCGGTGGAACGCCGATCCTTGAACTCGCAAACGCAAGACTCCTTGAGGGCGACAAGCCCTGGTCCAAGCATCGTATGCCTCTGGTCGAGGATCGCGTTCGCGGCAGGCTAAACCAACTTTCCGTTCGCCCGGGTGATGCCGAGTGGCTCGATGGCGCGTTCAGCGCGGGCGACCTTTTGATGGTGTCGGTGCTGCTCAGGCTGAAATCCTCGGGCATTCTGGATGAATTTCCAAACCTGGCCGCCGATCTCGCCCGCGGCGAAGCGCGGCCCGCCTACAAGCGAGCCTTCGACGCTCAACTGGCGGTTAACACCGCCAAGAATTGACGGCGGTGCCTGCAGGATAGTCTGTCGCCACGATCGGCAGATGGCTTCTTCGATGGGAAAAATAAACAGGGCCGGGTCAGCTTTTCCAGAAATGTGACCCCGGCCATAGTTACTGCTCGGCTGAACGGTTGCTACGTAAAGGATGCCAGTGCGCTAGCAACAATGTAAGCGCCGAGAACCAGAAGCGCGACAAAGAAAACCTTTCGAAACCGTCGCTCGGACAGAGTACTTCGGACACGTTGACCCAAGCTCATCCCGAGTATTGCGGGAAGTACGGCACCGACGGAAAGGATGCCGTGCTCGATAGTTAGAATGTCGGCTTTTTGCAATGCGACCGCAAGCGCCAAAGTAGACGCCGTAAACAACATTCCCATTGCCTGGATGAGCATGTCTCGTGGGAGCCCGATAGCCTGAAGAAACATCACGCCCGGCACAACGGAAGAACCCGTCATACCAGTCAGAACCCCATTCGCGGCTCCAACCAACGTACCGACCCATGTCTCGTGACGTGCGGGGATTGTCAGTTGGATTCCCCGCAAGGTCACCATCGAGTATGTGACGAGTAGAACACCAAGAAGCGCGGTAAGCAGCGAAAAGTCTATGCGCGTTAGCGCTTGGGCGCCAACCCAAACCGTCACGGTGGCCATAACGAGAAACGGCCAGAGCCGAAGCAAGATCGCCTTACTATGACCACCGACCGATGCCTGCCAGAGATTTGTCACGAATGATGGCACCAGTAGCAAGGACATTGCGCTGGGTAGATCGAACGCAACTGTTAGCACACCAAGAGTAACCGCTGGCAGGCCGAGCCCGATTACCCCCTTCACCATGCCCGCGAGTAAAAAAGCGCTTGCTACGACGACAATGACGTTTGTATCAAGCATCCGATCCCCTGCATTCGGTAGTGGCGACACTGTGCCTCTAATAGAGGGAAAAGTGTTTCGGTGGCCACCGAAGTATCCAGACCGCGAATGGCGTAAGCTCATGCCTCGAAATAACATGTCAAACAACGCCAGATTTGCTGAGGTAGCTTCGCTCGCCGGCGACCCCGCGCGTGTCGGTATGTTGCATGCGCTGATGGATGGGCGCGCATTGACTGCGTCTGAACTTGCGCGGGTCGCTAACGTCACCCCTCTGACCGCGAGCGAGCCCCTCGCTAAAATGGCCGCCGCCGGCCTCGTGCAAGTCGAAAAGCAGGGCCGACATCGTTACCACCGCCTTGCTTCGCCGGCAGTCGCTCAGATGATGGAAAGCATCATGCTGGTTGCGTCGAGATTGGATACGGTGCGACCTGCCCCGGTAACCGGTCCTCGTGATGCAGCACTGCGCGCGGCACGCACCTGCTATGACCATGTCGCCGGCCGTTTAGGCGTCGCACTCGCGGACGCGTTAGTAGCCGGTGGTCACGTGGAGTTGTCACACGATGCTGGCGTGGTAACTGACGCCGGGGTCGCGCTTTTCGGGCGAATCGGCATCGATGTCACTTCATTTTCAGCTGGCCGCGGCAAGACTGCCCGCGTCCTTTGCCGACCCTGCCTCGATTGGAGCGAACGGCGATCACACTTGGCTGGTGCCGTCGCAACGGCACTGTGCACACGCAGCCTGGAAGAAGGCTGGATACGGCGCCTTGAAGGCACGCGCGCCGTCACTGTTACGGCCAAGGGACAACGCGTATTTTGCGAGGCTATCGGTGTGCGGTTTGGTGGCCAGTGAGGAGATGACGTCTAACCACCCCAATCCACTGCGACGCCCGCAAGCACGCTGTGCACTTGCGGGCGCGGGTGATTGGGACACGTTGGGCGTTGTGAGAAGTAACGAGATCATGCTCAATCAAACAGCATCGGTTCGCGTAGTGTCTGTAATCGACCGGCTGCCTACCCATGCAAGCACGGGTGGTCGCGCACTCACGCAGTCTCACATGGCGCCATGGTCAGTGGCTCGCAACCCGCCCACTCCGTGGTCAATCGAACGCCCGTGGGTCCGTCTAATCGCCGATAGTATCGTCAACGTTCACTAGAAGGAGCTAGCATGGCTGACGTCAAGATGCCCGCCGGTATGATTGCATGGATGCAGGGCCTTCGGTGGGGTGCCCATCACGACGAGTGGCACTACACGCGTCGATGGGATTACTGGCCCTATTTGGCAACAAATCATCCTGACCCAGCAACTCGGCAGGAGATCGCGGCAATGGTTCAATACGCGAGCGCGCAAGGATGGCAACGTGCTGCGCTTCAGGAAGGCGAGCCCGGCAGCGGCTTCGAGTTCCTCATCATGCATCGCGCAATGCTTCATCTGTTACTACAGCACTTCGCGGAAGCGCAGCACTTGCTCCGCGGCTGGAATACGCCGCCTCAAGACCCGGCGGATGCGGAGGATCCCGTGAATGGTGTAGCGTTCGACCCCGACAAGGCGGCTGGCGTCGCTGTTATTCAAGCCGCCGTGGCCCACTTTCAGAACGATGACGAGTTCGGCGTATTCCTTGAAACAAACATCCGCCCGAAGCCAGCAGATCCGACGCACCGCGACCCTGACGCACGCCTAGGCATCCACAACTATCTCCATAACCGCTGGACAGATACGGCGAGCGACGTGAACTTGGGCGATCCGAAAGTGAACTTTTTCAATCGTCGATTTTGGAAGCTGCATGGATGGATCGATTACCAATGGTGGCGCTTCCGCGAGGCGAAAGGCCTTGCCGACGATGACGCTACCTATCTCACCACATTGGAACAGTACAAGCACATGATGAGTGGCCACGTGCACACAGCTATGGCCAAAATCATGGCAGCCCCGCTGACAACGCGTCCTGCTGGATTCAGTCGATTCTTCGCGTTCGACTGAGCGCCGCCGAAAGTCACAGTGCAGCTGCCGACCGACCGAAAGCTAGAACGCGTTTCAGAGACTAACGTTCACCCCCTGCCGCCTAACCTCGCATTCGAGTCGGACGCGGTTTCCACGTTGGGCGTCATAGCAGGAGTCGGCGACTTTGCAGATAGTGGTCAATGTCGACGTTGACGACCTGGAAAAGGCCATCGCCTTTTATACGACCGCGCTCGGTCTTCGCCTCGGTAGACGGTTGTTCGAAGGTACAGTGGCCGAGATGCATGGGGCCACATCCACGATTCATTTGCTCTCGAAGCCCTCCGGCAGTACTGCGGTTGCGAAGACCGCGCTAACTCGCGAATACGAGCGGCACTGGACACCCCTGCACTTAGACTTCGCAGTCGATGACGTCTCCGCGGCTGTGGAGCGCGCAGTTCGCGCGGGTGCGAAGTTGGAAGGGGCGATACAGTCCTTTGCGTGGGGACGCCTTGCAATCATGAGCGATCCATTCGGCCACGGCTTCTGCGTATTGCAGTTCTTGGGGAACGGTTACGATGACGCTGCGTAGTATGCCGCCCCAACCTTCGGTTGCAGCGGACGCGCCGGCGCTACCCAATACTACGCACGCACTCTCACCAGCCGAGCAACGCTTCGATGCGCGCCAGGGCTTCGTCTGCGGCAGAGCCTTTCTCGCGTGCGAGCTCCACCGCCACCCCTGCGAGCGCCCGGTAGATCGCGGTGATCTGCGCGTCCGACGCGGTCAGCGCTTCGAGGTGACGCGCGACCACGAGGTCATCGCCGCGTGCCACCGGGCCCGTGAGCGCCTGTACCGTTCCCGAGCGAAAAACGTTGTCGACCGTCTCCCGCACGATCGGCTCGATCATCTGCGATGCCGCCTCTCGTGCGATGCCGGCTTTTTGGAAGCAACGCAATCCGGCTTCGAGGAGCGCGACGAGGTCGTTGGAGACGATGACACACGCCGCGTGATACAGCGTTTTCTGCGCGCGATCGATCGCGAGGACGCGAGCGCCGATGCGCTCGAAAGCCGGCAGCAGCACGTCGAGCGCAGCGGGATCGCCTTCCGCGACGCACGGCGTTCCTGCGAACGTGCGTATCGCGTCGGCCGGCGCGGCAAATGTCTTGAGCGGGTGCACGCTCGCGACACGCGCGCCCGCCGCGGCCGCGCTCGCGAGCTCGGATGACGCGAGCGCCCCGCTGCAGTGAAAGACGGCGTCACCCGGCCTGAGTCGTCCGGAAGCGGCGAGCTTCTCGCACTCGACGGCAATGCGCCGGTCCGGTGTGGTGATCATCCATACGTCGGCGGGCGCCATCGCGGCTAGCGCTTCGGCGGCCTCGCCCGCGCCGATGAAAGCGACTGCGGCGCGCGCGCTGTCCGAGGTGCCGTTCAGCACCGCCTGGACGGCGAACACCTGATGGCGCTGCAGAAGATGAGCGAGGGTGCGTCCGACGCGGCCTGCGCCGATGACGTTGAGGGTTTCCATCGCACGAGCATACCGGAAGCCCGCGAGTCTCTTTCGCGCGCCTGTCAGCGTCCGGCGCCAGCGGCGCGTTACAGTCAGATCATGCCGGTCACACGCCGCCAGTTCCTGTTGCGCTCCGCCGCGCTCGCCGCGTTCGGGAAGGACGCGGCGATCGGTCCGGCGCGTGCGCAACGGTTCGCGGACGACCCATTCAAGCTCGGCATCGCTTCGGGCTATCCGCACGATTCCGGCGTGACGCTGTGGACACGCCTCGCGCCCCGGCCTCTCGCAGGCGGCGGGATGCCGGCGGCAGCCGTCGAAGTGCAGTGGGAGGTCGCCGGCGACGAGGCCTTTCGCAACATCGCCGCGCACGGCAAAGCGGTCGCGACAGCGCAGTGGGCGCATTCGGTCCACGTCGACGCAACCGGGCTGCAGCCGGGGCGGCCTTACTGGTACCGCTTCCGCGCAGGCAATGCAACGAGCCCGGTCGGACGCACGAGCACCGCGCCGGCCGCCGGCGCACCCGCACAGCGCCTGCGCCTCGCGTTCGCCTCGTGCCAGCAATACGAGCAGGGTTACTTCACCGCGTATCGCCACATGGCGCGCGAGGATCTCGACCTCGTGGTGCACCTGGGCGACTACATCTACGAATCGTCGTGGGGACGCAATCTGGTCCGGGCGCACGGCTCGGACCAGCCCTACACGCTCACCGAATACCGCACGCGCCACGCGCTCTACAAGACCGACGAAGACCTGCGCACCGCGCACGCGGCGTTTCCCTGGATCGTCACGTGGGACGACCACGAAGTGCAGAACGATTATGCGAACGATCGTTCGCAGGATCTCGATCCGGCGGACGCTTTTCTGCTGCGGCGCGCGGCCGCATACCAGGCGTATTACGAGCACATGCCGCTGCCGGCGTGGGCGCGGCCGCGCGGCCCTGACATGCGCCTGCACACGACCGTGGCGTACGGACAGCTCGCGACCTTCTTCGTGCTCGACGATCGCCAGTACCGCTCGCACCAGGTCTGCGCGCGCCCGGGCCGCGGGGGCAGCACCGTGGTTCGCGAGGAGCTCTGTCCGGAGCGCGGCGACGCGGGGCTGACCATGCTCGGGCGCGCGCAGGAGCAATGGCTGACCGAGAGCTTCGGCCGCACGCGCGCGGCGTGGAACGTCATCGCGCAGCAGACGCTCATGGCGCAGGCGGATCGCCGGCCGGGTCCCGGCGGCGATTACTGGACCGACGGGTGGGACGGCTACCCTCGCGCGCGCGAGCGCTTGCTCGAATCGGTCGTCGGGCAGCGCGTGCGCAACCCGCTGGTGATCAGCGGCGACGTACACATGTCGGCGATCGCGGACCTGAAAACCGACTTCGACGCGCCTGAATCGCCCGTGGTCGCGACCGAGATCGCAGGTCCTTCGATCACGTCGCAAGGCCCCACGGTCAAGCGCGTCGAAGCGCTGCTACAGGAAAACCCGCACATCAAGTTCGCGAACGGAACGAGGCGAGGCTACGCGACGCTCGACATCACGCCGACGCGCTGCATCGCGCGGCTGCGCACCGTGGCCAGCGTCACGGAAGCGACGTCGGATATACGCACGTTGACGACCTACGTTGTAGAGGACGGTCGCCCTGGGGCGCATCGGGCTTGAAGCACATCAAAAAGCTTTAACGCGAAGGACGCAAAGGACGCGAAGGAAAATCAAGGCTATAACCAAGCACGATATCGAGAAAATCCGAAAGGCCGCACATGGTCTTTCCTTTGCGTCCTTTGCGTCCTTCGCGTCCTTCGCGTCAAGGCTTTGATCGTGTGGATAGCGCTACTACGGGGAAAGTCACTCGGTGTCGTTCCACCGCTCGAGGTCGCGCCGGTCGCGCTTGGTCGGGCGGCCTTCGCCTTTACGCGCGGCAGCGGGTTCGAAGGTCACGCGGCGCTTTGCGATGTCGTTCTCGCGCGCGATGCGGCTTTCTTCGTCTTCCGCGTACAGGGTGCGCGCGACCGGCGCCGGGCCGCGGTGCGATGAGACCTGCAGGACGTTGATGTGCCAGTCGTACTGGCCGATGTGGAGGGACAGCCGGTCGCCGGCCTTTACGTCCTTCGCAGGCTTGGTGCGCTCGCCGTTCAGCCTGACCTTGCCGCCGTCGATCGCCTGCTGCGCCGCCGAGCGCGTCTTGTAGAAACGCGCGGCCCACAGCCATTTGTCGACGCGAACCGCGGTCTCGACGGCCGTTTGTTTCGTCACGATCGAGACTGCAGGCGAGGCGCGTCTCTGCGCGTCACCGCTTGAGCACTAAGGGCCTGCCTTGGTTGAGCGCCATCCAGCCGCGCACGATCCGATAGACGATCCAGATCCCGACGCCGAGGCCCACCGCGACTGCGAGCGGAATGCCCACGAGCGTGATGAACAGCAGGAAGATCACGAACAGCCACAGGAGCGAATACCAGAACGTGCGCAGCTGCCAGCTGAAATGAGAGTCGAGCCACGTGCCGCGCACTTCGTCGCGCTTCACGTAGTTGATGATGACCGCGATGATCGACGGCCAGCCGCTCAGGAAAGACGTGACGATGAGGGCCGGCGTGAGTATGCCCATCAGCGCGCTGAACGCGTGCAGCCCGTACATCAGGTGGGTGAGCCTGACCAGGTTCTGGCGGGGCGCTGCCTCCATTCGTTCGACCGCGCGTTCGACCGTGATGTCGGCCATGATGCGTCTCCAGTTTCGTGTGTCTCAATTGGGCAAATGGCGTGCCTGTCGCAGCGCGCCTTTGTCGCGCGCAACGGGCACGCGGCGGATGCTCGGCGAATGCTCGGGCATGAACGACGGCCGGCCGCGGGCGCCGCTCGCCTCGTAGTCTTCGAGCAGCGCGCGCGACGCGGTCTCCTCAGGCACCTCGAGCTGCGTCGTCAGGAACGCGTGCACGTGCTCGAACAGCCGGTCGAGCGCGATCTCGTGCGTCTTGCGGGTCGAGGCGTAAAGCCAGTCGCTGAACCGCATGAAGCGCGCGTACGGCGCCCCATCCAGCAGCAGCGCGAGCGCACGCGGGAATCGCCCCGAGTTGCCGACCGTCTCCCAGTACCGCGCGAACCGCGCGATGCGCTGCATGTCGGCAAAGCCGATGCAATCGGTCTTCAGCACGTTATACGGCGGGTCCGGGTTGTAGCGCATCCCGAAGGCGTCGGTGTGGCGCGCGATCGGCGTGCCGCGCAGGCGCTTGAGGATGCCGACCTGGATCTCGTGCGGCTCGATCGCGTGCAGTCGGTCGAAACCTCGGCCGAAGCTGGCCAGGTCTTCGCCCGGCAGCCCGGCGATGAGGTCGACGTGCAGGAGGGCGCTGGACTCGTCGCGCAGCCACGCGAGATTCGCTTCGGCCGCCGCGTTGTCCTGCCGCCGTGATATCCGCGCCTGCACTTCAGGGTTCCAGGTCTGGATGCCGACTTCGAACTGCAGCTTGCCCGGAGGGAAACGCCGGATCGCCGCTTTCAGCTTCTCCGGCAGGTGGTCGGGGATCACTTCGAAGTGCACGAAGAGCTTCTCGTCGAGGCGCTCGAGAAAGAACTCGAGGATGCGCAGGCCGGCCGCGGTCTTCAGGTTGAAAGTGCGGTCGACGAAACGAAAGTGCCGCGCACCTCTCGCGTGCAGCGCTTCGAGCTCGGCCATGAAGGCGTCGAGGTCGAACGCCCACGCGGTCTTGTCGAGTGACGAGAGGCAGAACTCGCATTTGAAAGGACAGCCGCGGGAGGCTTCGACGTAGAGGAAGCGCCGCGCGAGGTCCTCGTCGGTGTATTCGGTATACGGCAGCCGGATCTGCGAAAGCGGCGGTTGTCCGCCCGCGATGATTTTCTCGACGGGGCGCTCGCCCGCGAGCAGCTTCGCGCAGAGCGCCGCGAACGCGAGGTCGCCCCAGCCGGTCACGACGTAATCGGCGAGCTCGCAGATGCGCTGCGACCCGGTTTCGTAACTGACTTCCGGGCCGCCGATGACGACCGCCACTTCGGGCGCGACGGTCTTCAACAGGGCGACGAGCCGGGTGCTCTCCTCGACGTTCCAGATATAGACGCCCAGACCGATGACGCGAGGGCTCTGCGCCAGCAGCTGCTCGGCCATGTCGGCCGCGCGCGCGCCGAGCACGAACTCGACGATGTGGGTCGAGGCGCGCAGCTCGCCCATGTTCGCGGCGAGGTAGCGCAGCCCCAGCGCCGCATGCGCGTAGCGCGCATTGATCGTCGACAGGATGACTTCCGGCATGCCGACATTCTACGTGAGCGCTGCACACGGGCTGTCACGGCGTCGTCGATCAGCGACTGCCCGGGCGCATCGAGCGGCAGCGGCCGCGGCACCACTCTTGCGGGGCAACCACGCGCGCAGCTGCACGAGCATTGCCGGCGCGATTATCACGGCCGCGGCGGTCGAGTCAATGCCGTCGCGGCGCATGGTTAATGGCACAATCGCGTTTTTGCGCGCGTGCCGGACGAAGGCAACCCCCGAACAAGATGACTGATCAGCCTGAACTGCTTCAGAACGATTTTCTCAATGCGCTGCGCAAGGAGCGCGTGCCGGTGTCGGTGTTCCTGGTGAACGGCATCCGCCTCGGAGGACTCATACAGTCTTTCGACCAGTATTCGATCCGGCTGCACGGCACTCCGCCGCAGCTCGTGTTGAAGCGCGTCGTCGCGACCGTCGTGCCGGACACCAAGGGCTCGCGCCCGAAATCCGGCCCGGGCGGCCCACGCCCGCCGCGCCCCCGGGAGCCGAGAGGGCCTGCGGGCGATTGATGAGCGCGCGGCCCTTTCTGCTACGCTTCATGTCGATCACCTATTTGCTGCGAGGACACCATGGCCCAGAGGCCTGAAGCCGATCCGAAGATGGATTCCGAGTCGCTGTATCGCGAAGACATCGTCACCGACCGCAAGGTCGGCACCATACGTATGCTCACGCCGCTGAAAACCGACGGCACGACCGACACCGCGCGCCCCGTGCTCTACATGGGCGAAGCGCAGATCATGACGGGCGCGGGTCCGCTGCCCATCAGTTTCGAGATCGAAGTGTCAACGCTCGCCGAAGCGGTCGAGCAGTTCGGCGACGCCGCGAAGGACGCGATCGAAAAAACGGTGCGCGACCTGCAGGAGATGCGTCGCCAGCAGGCCTCGTCGATCGTCGTGCCCCAGGGGCCGCTCGGCGGCCTCGGACCCGGCGGTCTGGGCGGCGGCGGCGGGGGTGGGAAGATACAGATGCCGTGAGGGCGTGAACGGGTGAACGGGTGAACGGGTGAAGTGGCGAACAAGGGAACCGCGGATCCGCTTATGCGCAAGCCGCACATGCGTAATGGTTTACCGCCTTGAGGTGTTGACCCGTTCACTCGTTCACTCGTTCACCCGTTCACCTTGATAAGAATCGGCATCGATCTCGGCGGCACCAAGACTGAAATCATCGCGCTCGACGAGCGCCGAACCGAGCTGCTGCGGCGGCGCGAGCCGACACCCGCAGGCGACTACGACGGAACACTGGCGCTGATCGTGCGCCTGGTGCGCGAGACCGAAGCCGACGTCGGTAAGCGCGGCAGCATCGGGATCGGCACGCCTGGCGCGCTCTCGCCTGCGACCCGTCGTATCCGGAATTCGAACTCCGCGTGCCTCAACGGACGCGCGCTCAAGGAAGACCTCGAGCGCGCGATCGGCCGCGAGATCCGCCTCGCGAACGACGCCAACTGCTTCGCGTTGTCCGAGGCCGTGGACGGCGCCGCGCGCAACGCGCGAGTGGTTTTCGGCGTCATCCTCGGCACCGGCGTCGGCGGCGGGATCGTCATCCACGGACGCGTGCTCGGCGGCTTCAACGCGATCGCGGGCGAATGGGGCCACAATGCGCTGCCGTGGCCGGAGCCGGACGAGTTGCCGGGACCTCCCTGCTACTGCGGCAAGTCGGGGTGCATCGAGACCTTCCTGTCGGGTACCGGCCTGACGAACGATCACGCTTCGGCGACAGGCGAAAAACTTGCTCCTGCGCAGATGGTCGAACGCGCGGACGCAGGAGATGCCGGCGCCGCGGCGACGCTTGCGCGCCACGAAAGGCGATTGGCACGGGCGCTGGCATCGGTCGTCAACGTTCTCGATCCTGAGGTCATCGTGCTCGGCGGCGGCGTCTCGAATATCGAGCGGCTGTACGCAAACGTCCCGCGGTTATGGGCAAGCTGGATTTTTTCCGACGTGGTGCGCACGCGCCTCGTTCCGAACTACCACGGCGACTCGAGCGGCGTGCGCGGCGCAGCGCTGCTCTGGGAAGAGGTGCAGGCAAGATGACAAAAATTCTATCCGCAGGTGTGATTCCGCTGCGCCGGGTGTCGAACGGCTGGCGCGTGCTCGTGCTGCGCGCCTACAACAACTGGGATTTTCCGAAAGGCAAAGTCGAGGCCGGCGAAGAGCCCATGGATGCCGCGAGGCGCGAAACCCTGGAGGAAACCGGCCTCACCGAATTGCACTTCCTCGGCGAGACCACCTACCGCGAGACCCTGCCGTATGCCAACGGCAAAGTCGCGCGCTACTACCTCGCCGAAACGGGCCATGAAGTCGTACGGCTGCCGATCTCGGAAGCCCTCGGGCGCCCCGAGCACCACGAATTCCGCTGGGTCACTTTCGAGGAAGCCGAAGACCTGCTGCCGCCGCGCCTGGCGAATATCCTCGAGTGGGCGCGCTCGAACCTCGAAGAGTCGTAGCGGAACCGTAGCGCAGGCGCCCCGCCTGCAGCAGCACACTCTGCAAACCGGCTGCAGGCGAGGCGCCTGCGCTACACAATGCCGTGGCCAGCGGGTGCCGGCCAGCCCCTAGCAAATCATCGAGCGCAGCTTGTTGCCTTTGGCGACGATGTTCTGCTCCGCATCGCGCGTGTGGTCGCCCTGCGCCTCATAGTAGCCGCGGACCTTGTTCTCGGTATCGCGCAGCACCTCGTCGCCGTTGGGCAGCACTTCGATGCTGCCGACGACGTTGCCTGCGCGGTCCTTGATCGGGGTCGGTGTGTTGGTGTGCATGCTCAATCCTCTCTGGCTTGTAGCTTTCCGCGCGGGTGCAGCAAAAGCCGCGCCCGGTTGCAGCGCTGCCAGGCGTTAAACTACGCCTCCCACCACTGATAAAGACCAAAAGGGGCCGATCATGATCTACGAAATGAGAACCTACGACCTGAAGCCGCGCTCGCTGGCCGAAGTCGAGAAACGCTTCGGCGAAGCGTACGAAAAGCGCAAGACCTACTCCGAGCTCGCCGCGTTCTGGCACACCGAGATCGGCCCGCTGAACCAGATCATCCACGTCTGGGGCTACAAGGACCTGGAAGAACGCAACCGCATCCGCGAGGCCGCGGTGAAAGACGGCGTGTGGCCGCCGAAGATCAGCGAATTCATCGTGAGCCAGCAATCGGCGATCATGATCCCGTTCTCTTTCATGCAGCCGATCAAGCCGGGCAAGATGGGTCCGTTCTTCGAAATCCGCACCTATCACTACGCCGGCGGCGAGCTGCCGACGATCAAGAAAAACTGGGAGAACGCGATCGACGTGCGGCTCCAGTTCGGACCGGTCGTCGCGGTATGGCACACCGAGATCGGCAAGGTGAACACTTTCCAGCACATCTGGCCGTACGAAAGCCTCGACCAGCGCGAAGAGATCCGCAAGAAAGCGCACGCGACCGGCAACTGGCCTGCCGGCAAGAAAGCCGAAAAAGAAGGCGGCCGCGATTACAACCTCGTCATGCAGGAAAACAAGATCGTGGTGCCGTCGGCGTTCTCGCCGCTGCAGTAAGGTCAGAGCTAAAAGCAGAAAACCAGGGACGCCAAGGAGAAAGCAAGGACGCCAGGTGGTGCCGGCTCAATAACGCGACCGGCATTCGGTTGCGTCCTTTGCTTTTCCTTCGCGTCCTTCGCGTCCTTTGCGTTGAAGCTTTAAATGCCAGGAGGAGCGATGCACAAAGAACTGTACGACCAGGGGATGGAGACCCGCCGCAAAGTGCTGGGCGACAAGCACATCGCGAAGCGCCAGGCGAGCCCCGACCGTTTCACGCAGCAGCAGAACGAGCTGTGCACCGAGATGGCGTGGGGCATGATCTGGTCGCGCGACGTGCTGCCGCTGAAGACTCGCAGCCTAGTGGTCATCGCGATGCTCGCCGCGATCAATCGCTCGGACGAGCTCAAAGGACACATCAACGGCGCGCTCAACAACGGCGCGACGCCCGAGGAAATCACCGAAGTGTTCGTGCAGGGCGCGGCCTACCTCGGCTGGCCCGCGTCGAACGGAGCGGTGAGGATTGCGGTGGAAGTGTTCAAGGAGCGGGGGTTGGTGGAGCCGTGAGTGTGACGGCATGCGTTCGCGTGCTTCAAAACCACCCCCATCCCAACCTTCCCCCTGAAGGGGAAGGAGAGTTATCCGCGGCGCGGATGACAAAAACGTCCCCTCCCCTTCAGGGGGAGGGTTAGGGTGGGGGTGGGTTCGAACTACTTCCGGGGGTTAAAGCAAGCGCTCGTGAG
>JAQGNC010000106.1 GCA_028292065.1 Betaproteobacteria bacterium | reverse complement strand
GCTCGCGGCCGCCGCGCGCGCGCTCGGCAAAGCCGATCTTGCGCGCAGGCTTTGCGGCTCGCTGCAGGTGGACATCGCCAAGACCCGGGAACGGCTGGGCTGGAAGCCGCCGTCGACCGTCGATGCTGCGCTGAAGCATACCGCCCGCGACTTTCTCCAAAGCCTGCGTCGACCGTGATTTCCGGCCTTTCGGGCCCGCGTCGTGCATGCTGTGATCGAGCTGCAGCTCGATCTAGTCCGCATGGCTTGGGTCAGGCCGGTATGAAGCCGGTATAATTGGCAGTTCAGCGCCCAGCGCTGCTCCGAATACCACCAATAATGTCTTGCCGGAGGGGTAGTGGCGGTCATCTTTTTTGCAAGCTTCGTAGCGTCTGCTGCAATCATCGGGTTCTTGCTGCGTTCGCAGCTCGCGTGGCGCATCGCCACTGACATACCCAATGAGCGCTCGCTTCATAACGCGCCCATCCCCCGCATCGGCGGCTGGGGCGTCGTGCCCGCGGCGCTGCTGGTCATGTCCGTTCTCGGCGGCGCCAACGCCGTCGTGGTCAGCCTCGCGAGCGCGCTGTTCCTGCTGTCATACGCCGATGACCGCCTGGGCCTGCCGATCGCGGTGCGCCTCCCAGTGCATGCGGCGGCTGCCGCGGCGTGGCTGGCTTTCGGTCCGCTCAGCCTTCCGCTGATGACGGCGGCGCTCGCCGCCTTCGCGGTCGTGTGGGTCACGAACCTGTTCAATTTCATGGACGGCGCAGACGGGCTCGCGGGCGGGATGGCGCTTTTCGCATTCGGTACGTACGGTTTCGTCGCGGCGGCGAGCGGCGTCGTGCCTCTGGCCCTGTGGTCGCTCGCGATCGCCGGCGCGGCAGCGGGGTTCCTGCTGTTCAACTTCAGCCCCGCGAAGGTGTTTCTCGGCGACGGCGGCTCGATTACCGTCGGCTTTCTCGCCGGTGCGTTCGGCATCTGGGGCTGGGCCGCAGGCGCGTGGCCGGTGTGGTTCCCGTTCCTGGTCTCGGCGCCTTTCTTTCTCGACGCCACGGCGACGATCCTGCGCCGCATGCTCGGGGGCGAGCCTTTCTGGCGCGCGCACCGCGAGCATTACTACCAGCGCCTGATCCGCTCCGGCTGGAGCCATCGGCGCACCGCCATATGCGAATACATGCTGATGGGCGCCTCCGCCGGCCTCGCGGTGCTCATACTCGACTGGAGCCCGGCGGCGCAATATGCGGGGCTCGCGGGCGCGGCGGCCGTCTACGTGGGGCTGGCGTGGGCGGTCGACCGGCACTGGGCCGCGTTCCAGGGCGCGGCTGCGGCGCGCGCCGAGACCGAGCGCCAGGTCCACTCGGGCGCGATGGCGCCGCACAACAAGGGTGTGGCGCGTCCCGGCACGCAAGCCGACGTTTTCATCGGCGAAGCCCTCAAGACTTCGCATCGCAGCGCCGCCTCTACGCTGCCCGCGGCGGGTCGCGAACATCGCGGGAGGGTTGCAGTCGACGACCGCGCTTTTCACCACGACTCCGAAAGTACTGAAGCAAAACAGTTATAGGCCGTTGTAGCAAAGGATGCAGAGCGTGGGCATGACGCCTGCTGCTGTTTCAGGGAGTGGGCAAGGCTCGAGGATGTGCTTCCCGGGCACGTTCGAAGCCGAATGTGCTTGATGTGCAAACCACGATTTGTGCTACCATGCAGTCAAGACATACTGGTTCCTCAAGGAGAAAACACATGAACTTAAAAGCCGCGCTGACAGCAGCAACCTTGGCCTTGTCCTTCGTGGCGAACGCCGCGATCGTCGACCCGACCGAGCCCCCGTCAACGCCCGCAGGTGGCGCACCTGAAGCCGGCATCACGGTCGCGCAAGGCGCAGGCATCGCCATCACGATCGCCGTGATCGCCGCTATCGCCGGCGGCGGCGGCGGCGACAACACGACCACCACGACGACCACCACCACGACCAACCCGTAAGGCGGAGTTGCCGGCGGCGCCCGCCAAGGCCCGCAGCGCAGCACCGACCTTTCAGCTTTTGGTTCGTAAAGGGTCCCGGCGTCAGCCGGGGCCCTTTTCCATATCGAGTGAGCCCGTTGCTTCTTCCCGCCTGCCGCGCGCGCGTGGCCCTGGTCGCCGTGGCGATCGCCTGCCCCGTGCTCCTGGGCGCGTGCTCGACTGGTATGAACGCGATATCCGACTCGCTACGCGAGATCGTGCCCTTCGGGAAGAAAGCCGCCCCCGCCCGGTCTCTCGACCCGGCTTTCGCCTATCTCCGGATCACGCGCGGCAGCCACGTCGGATTGTTATGGCGCGGCAATACCGAGCACATCGCCGACGGCGCGGTCGAGGTCTACTACAGCGGCTCGGGCGAGGTGGTTCGCCTGCTCGACGGGCGCATCGTCGGGGCGCTCGGCCTCACCACCGAATGGCGCCGGGTGTCCCTTGCAGCGCCGTCGTGGCAGTCCCTGACAGCGTCGCCGCAAGGCGCCTCGTTCGTGCGGGTGAGGGACGTCATGCCCGGTTATCGCTCGGGCGTGCGCGACCAGGTCGCAGTGCGGCCGATTCCGCCCCCCGCGGGGACCGCCTTGCGCGGGGTCGAGGCGACCGCGCTCACGTGGTTCGAAGAGCGAAGCGTGAACCTCGGGGTCTCGCACGGCGACGAACGCGATCGGGCGCTACCCGCGGCGCGCTACGCGGTGGATCTGTCTCGGCCGCAGGAGCCCGTGATCTACGCCGAGCAGTGTCTTGCCGCCGATCTTTGCTTTACCTGGCAGCGCTGGTCCGCTGCCATGCAGCAAGCAGTCGCCGCGCGTTAGGGGCACCGCGCAACACCCTTCGCCGCAGGCCGCAGTGCGGGTAAACTGCGGCGCTGGCGGGTGTCACGGTCGAAACCGCCGCATTACAAACTCTCCTCTCCCAGATTGAAATCCAAGCGGCGGACACGTTCCGGTTTGCGGCGAGCCGGTTCGCGCCTTGCGATCGCCGCCGCGTCTCTGGCATTGAGCTCCCACGTGGCGGGCGCGGAAATGTCGGGAGCGCCCACGACCGCCGCTGAGCCGCAGCCCGCTCGCGACCCTGCGGCCAGACCGGCTCCCAAACCGAGGCGGCAGCCGCGGCTGAGCGACTGGCTGCTGCAGCAGAAAGCGCAGCCTGACGACTATCCCTTGGGCTTGAGCTGGCGCGTTCCCGAGGAAGTCCCCGCGCACACCGCGCTCAAGCTCGAGCTCGTCGCCGCGCTTGCCGGCGCCGATCCGGGCGTCACGGCCGACGCCGGCGCGAAGAAACGCCTGAAGGAATGGCTCCAGGACCTGCCGGCGACCGGGCGCGTGCCGGTTGCGAGCGCCGACGCACGCTGGCTACAGGTCAATCCGGCCCGCGACCCGGTCCTCGCACCCGGCCACAGCCTGGTCATGCCGCGGCGTCCCACGACCGTCACGGTCGTCACCTCGGGCGGCACCCTGTGCGCGGTACGGCACCAGGCCGGACACGAAGCCGCGACCTACGTGAAGGCGTGCGCGCCGCGGGGAACCGCGGGCTCGGACTGGGCGTGGGTGGCGCAGCCGGACGGGCGCGTGCAGCGCTTCGGAATCGCCGTGTGGAATCGCGAGAAGCAGGACGAGCCCGCGCTCGGCGCGTGGATCTGGGCTCCGGCGCGCGGCAGCGGCTGGCCTGACGCTTTCTCGAATCGCTTCATACGCTTTCTGGCGACCCAGGGGCCGGCCGCCGATCCGGGCGTTGCAGCACCGGTGCCGTCCGAAGTGACGCTCTCGGCGGCGCCGGAGACTTCCGCGCCCGGAGAGGGCGAAAGCGGGCAGGGCGCAACCGGCGAGCGAGCGGAAGGCATCATGCTGGGCGGCGGCATGTCCATGGGACTCTCCGACGCGCTGCTGGCAGGCCGGCCGGCGGAGCCGGCCCCGCTCACCCGCCCCGGCAGCGAGGCTGCCGCCCCGGTCGTGCTGCGCTCCGAAGAGCGGCCCGCGAGATCGCGCGACCTTGAGGTCAGCTCGAGCGACTGGGGTTCGGTCGGGCTGCTGCAAACCCCCACCGCGCGCATGCGCGAAGTCGGTCACGCGTCGTTGCATTACGGGCTGGTGCAGCCTTACGGCCACGGCACGTTCATGTTCCAGCCTTTCGAATGGATGGAAGCGGGTTTCCGTTATACGAACGTCTCCAACCGTGCTTACGGCGCGGGCCTGAGCCAGAGCTACAAAGACAAGAGCATCGACGTCAAATTGCGGGCGTGGAAAGAGTCGGCGTACGTGCCCGAGGTGGCCGTCGGCCTGCGGGACATCGGCGGAACCGGTCTTTTCGCCGGCGAGTACGTGGTCGCCAACAAGCGCACCGGCGACTTCGACTGGAGCCTGGGGCTCGCGTGGGGTTACTTGGGCGCGCGCGGCGACGTGCGCAATCCCCTGAGCGTGCTGAGCAGCCGCTTCGACTCGCGTCTGGGGAGCACCGGCCAGGGGGGCGATTTCAGCTTCTCGCGGTATTTTCACGGTCCGACCGCCCTGTTCGGCGGCGTGCAGTATCAAACGCCGTGGGCGCCGCTCACGGTCAAGCTTGAATACGAAGGCAACGACTACCAGCACGAGCCCCAGGCCAACAACCAGGTGCAGCGTTCACGCGCGAACTTCGGCATCGTCTACAAAGCAGCCCGCACGCTCGATCTCATGCTCGGCGTCGAACGCGGCAACAGGGTCATGCTCGGTGTCACGATGCATACCGATCTGCCGCGCCTGACGCAGCCGAAGCTGAGCGATCCGAAGCCGGTGGCGGTCGCGGAAGCGCGTCCGTCACGCGAGCCGGAGTGGTCTCGCACCGCGGCGGATCTCGCCAAACAGACCGACTGGAAAGTGCGAAGCATCGAGCAGAGCGGCAACGAGGTTCGGATCGCGCTCGACGACGCGAGCGCAGTGCACTGGGGTTATCGCGTCGACCGCGGCGCCGCGGTGCTGCATCGCGACGCGCCGCCGGAAGTCGATCTCTTCAGGTTTTCGTACCGTTCGCAAGGTGTGGACGTGGCCGAGCACGTCGTCGATCGCGAGGCGTGGGTCGCGCAGCGGGTGCATCCGGTTCCGCCCGCCGACCGGCGTGAAGCGGTCGTCGCGCAGGCGCCGCAGCCGGTCGCGGAGGACGCCGTGGTGCGCCACAGCGCAGGCCGCGAGACCTTCGAGCACGGCCTGCGCCTGAGCTACGCGCAAACGCTCGGGGGCCCCGACGCTTTCGTGCTGTGGCAGCTCGGCCTGGTCGAGCAGGCGCGCCTGCGCCTGCGCGACGACACCTGGATTGAAGGCAGCGCGCGGCTGCGCCTCGTCGACAACTACGACAAGTTCACCGTCACCGGCCCGAGCAACCTGCCTCGCGTGCGCACCTTTCTGCGCGAGTACCTGACCACTTCCAACGTCACGATCCCGAACCTGCAGATCACGCACGTCGGGCGCGTCGGCGAGAATAATTACTACAGCATGTATGGCGGATACCTCGAGGAGATGTTCGCCGGCGCGGGCGGCGAGTGGCTGTACCGGCCTTTCGCGAGCCGGCTCGCGTTCGGCGTCGACGTGAACGCGGTGCGCCAGCGTGAGTTCGAGCAGCATTTCGGCTTCCGCGATTACAACACTGTGACCGGTCACGGCACGGTGTACTGGGATACCGGCTGGAACGACGTGCTCGCCCAGGTCAACGTCGGGCGCTATCTCGCGAAAGACATCGGCGCGACGCTGCAGGTTTCGCGCGTGTTCCGTAACGGGGTGACGATCGGCGCTTTCGCGACCAGGACCAACGTCTCGGCAGAGCAGTTCGGCGAAGGCAGCTTCGACAAAGGCATCTACATCAGCGTGCCTTTCGACGCGCTGTTCACCCGCTCGAGCAACACCTACATCAACACGCTGTGGAGGCCGCTGACGCGGGACGGCGGCGCGATGCTGTCGCGCTCGGTCCAGCTCTACCGGACCACCGGAGCGCGCAGCGAGCGCACCCTGTGGTACGCGCCGGGCCGGGTGCCCGACGAAAGCCTGAGCGCGGTCGACCGTCCGGTCGAGAACGTGCCGCAGCCCAAGGCCCTCGAGCCGTATACGCGAGTCACGCCCAAGGTGCCTGCCGTGCAGTGGGAGCGGCAAGGCTCGATGAGCGAGCACCGTCTGGTCGAAGCGCTTTACGCGCAGGGTTTTCGCAACATACAGGTCGATTACGACACTTCGCATCGCATCGTCATTACCGCGGCGAACGACGAGCTGTACCCGGTCAGCCGCGCCGCAGGCCGCGCCGCGCGCACCGCGCTCCTGCAGGCGCCGCTCGAGGCGCGCGGCATCGACCTCACGATCGCGCACGGCGCGGCGCCCCAGGCCCGCTACGATTTCTTCGATCTGGACGCACTGCGCCGCTACTTCGACGGCGAGCTCAAAGGCCAGGCGCTCGCGCCCTACGTGAAGATCGACTGGCTCAATCCGGCTGCGCGCACCCGAGACCCGCTCGAGCGGCTCGACGATACCGATCCCTCGCCGAACCCGAAGGTGTTTACCGCAATCGTGCCGGACACGTTCTCCGCCAGCCGCGTGGCAAACGACGTCGCCGCCGCGGCTGCCGAGACTCCCCGCGTCGACTGGCTGCGGGCGGGAGCGCTCGGCGCGGGCCTCGTGCTGTCGAGCAGCGTGCTCGACAAGCGGGCGAATCGCTTCGCGGAGAATCACGCCGGCAGCCGCTGGCTGACCGACGGCTCGCGAATCGGCAACGCGGTGCCCTTCGTCGCGATGGGCGCCGCGGCGCTGGCGGCGATCGACGGCAGCGACCCGCGACGCTCGCGCACCGGTTACGCGGCGCTCGAAGCGGGCGCCGCCAGCATCGTCCTCGCGACGGGCCTGAAATACGGCATCGGCCGCGCGCGCCCGAACACCGGCCTGGGCCCGACCGACTTCCAGTGGGGCGCGCGCAGCGACAGCTTCCACTCCTTCCCGTCGATCCACACGGTCACCGCGTGGTCGGCGATCACGCCTTTCGCACTCGAGTACGACATGCCGTGGCTCTACGGGGTCGCGGCGCTCGCGAACCTCGGCCGCATCGGCAGCCGCCAGCACTGGGTGTCGGACACCGTCGCCAGCAGCCTCATCGGCTACGGCATGGGGCGCCTGTTCTGGCAGTCGTCGCGCGAGCAGGGCAAACGCGAGCCTTACGTGTTCTTCGACGGCACCGGTCTTTCGGCGCTGTGGGACTGGTGATGCGCGGCACTGCGCGCGCAGCGCTGTTCGCGTGTCTGCTCGCGTCGGGCGCCGCATCCGCCCAATCGGGGGGCCAGTGCGTGGTACTCGATCCCGAACTGCAGGGCCGCTACAGCGGCGGCTGTGAGAACGGTTACGCGAGCGGGCACGGCGAAGCCGGTGGAACCGCGCTCTACCAGGGCGAATTCAAAGCAGGGCGCAAGCACGGCAAAGGCGTGAAGTCGTGGCCCGCCACCGGCGATCGCTACGCCGGCGATTTCGTCGACGACCGCAAGGAAGGCAAGGGCGCCTACGTGTGGGGTCCCCGATCGGCTACACCCTTTGAGCGCTATACGGGCGCCTATCTCGCCGAT
>JAQGNC010000101.1 GCA_028292065.1 Betaproteobacteria bacterium | reverse complement strand
GAGGGCGTAAGGCTGGACGATCTGGGGGCAGTGCTGGTCGAGAACCACCGAAGCCTTCTTGACGCCCCCCTTGAGCTCTTTTATCCGGACCTCACTGCTGCCGCGCCCGCCGCCGTCAGGCCCTTTGCGGCCCGGCTCATCGGTGCTTCCCCCCCGCGCCTCCGGCGTTTCTGCCGCGGTGCCCGGATCATCGGCCGCCGGCGCGTCCTGGGTTGGTTTACCGCCGCCCAGGATGCCCTTGAGGAAGCCGGGCATTTCTATCGGGTAGGCGGCGCTCGCGAATGACAGGTGCAGCACGAGCACGCTCGTCCACTTTGCGGCCTTATGCAATAGCATGACACCTCCGTTTCGGCGAGTAGCCGATCAGGTCATTTCAAGCGTTCCGATAGTTGCTGAATGCGCAGGTCGCGCGCGCCGTAAAAACCTTCTTCGTCGAAAATCGCCGCTTCGTATGCGAGGCGAAGATTTTCGTCCTGGACCTCGCTGCGCGTTCGCTCGAGCTTGCGGCTGACCTCGGGGTCACGCAGCGCCGCTTCGACGTTCGCCTGTGCTTCGGCCATGTTGAACGGCCGGTCTTCTTCGAGCCTGCGCCCGCCTTTGCGCTTGCCCGCGATGAGTCGCTTGAACACCGATGTCAGCGAGCCGCAGCCGACCCAGGACAAAGGATTGCTGGATACATTGGCCTGGAGTTGCTTCTGCAGATCGGTCAGGCCGACGCAGGACTCTCCCGCGTGAGCGAAGCCCGCAGCGATGACACTCGTCACGATCAGCAATGCACGCAGCATGAACTTCCCTCCGATGTCGTTAAAACACGGAATGTGCCGCAAAGCCCCCCGCAGCACCGACAACGACGAGCCACATCGCTCGCCTGATGAATATCAAAGCCCCGGCGCCGTACTGTCCGCCTCGGAAAAGTCGCAGCCAGTCAGCCACGAAAAAGCACTTGATGCTGTCGGCGAGACTCGCCGCAGGCGGCCTGCCCTGCTTCACGAGCTTCGATGCGACGTCCTCGATGGACTCGGGCGGTGTCTCTCGCAGGGTTTTGACCGCGGCATTCACCTGCTCGTGGCACGCGTGGATGGCCACGTGCACCGATCCGAGAATGAACGCGTCGAGCAGCATGCCGATCGCTATCGGTACCGGCGACAGCCAGACACCCGACCCGCGCAAGGCCCAGAGTGACAAAACGCACGTCAGTAAAACCAGCCCAGCGAACGCAATCATCAGCAAGATGACATACCCCGCCGCCACTTGGCGGTCTCGCGCCTTGGCGCTCAGGCGACTGCGAAAGTAGCCCTGCCAGAAAAAACTGATAAAAAAGCTGAAAACGAACGCGATCAGTATGTCGCCTGCCAGGCTCATCCATTCCTTTTCCGCGATAGGATGAAAGTGGGACAGGTAGGCCGCCGCGTGAATCTCCACCCCGTAAAGCCAGCCCAGGGGCGTAAGGAAAACATCGTCTTCGCCATAGCCCGCGCCAAAGAAAACGACGCGAGGCTGCTTGTCGGGAAAAGCGACATTCAGTCTGTCCGAAAACGCGGCCTCGGCGTCCGCCGCGCCACTCACGAGGCAGAGGGTGCGTGCGCGTTTGCCCTCTTCGCGCGCGGGCTCTTTCTGATCGCTGGTCGGCGCTTTCAGCGGCACGGGGCATATCGAGGAAGCATATAGCAGCGGATTGATCCGGTCGGAATGGTCGCTTGATTCCCGCGGTTCCGGCTTTGACGTGCATTCACGAACCAGGGTGTCCAGAAGCTCGCGCGTCTGCTCGGGTAGCGGACGTTTCTCACGCGCCCGCCGTACGGCGACACCGAACGAGCGCTCGTCAGCGTAGTGCTCGAGCGTCATGCCGTTGTTCACCGGCAGATCCGCTCGGCCGAACAGCACGCCCGACATCTGCATACCGGCCTGCCACTCGCATTGTTTCTCGAGAAGCCTGGCATTGAGGGGTCTGGTCGCCGTCATCAGCACCGTACGAGTCACATTCCCATCCTGGCCCTTTATCAGCGCGTACAACTCCTTCTCGCATTCAATCTCTTCCTGGCGACTGCGGAGCTCTGGCGCCGGCGAAAGCTCGATATCGATCGCCAGCACTTCCGGATGAGCAGCGTACAGAACGCGAATGTCGTCGCGGAGCTCACATCGATCGAGTGGAGTGCGCTCCGAATAGCGCTGCTCGCGCGTTTCCGGATCGATAAGCGCAACTACGACGCGGTTGTCGGTACGTTTGGAAGAAGGACGGCCGTGGACGACATCGGCGATCGCGCCGAGGTTTCCGATGAGCAGAAACGCATACCCGTCTATAGCACGCAACAACGAAAAATCATGCAGCATGAAGATGAGCGCCGGCACGAACAGCACGGCCGGCCACCCTTCCCTCAACTGGCGCGTTAAAAACGGGGCTACGTTGCGTGGCCAAGCCATTTGGCGAAGGGACGAGGATTCCGGGTAATTCGGCCGCAGCAATGCGCGATGCTGCGCGCCCGAATGAGACGCTTGGAAAGCCTTCTGGTGTGCCAAGAGGCTATCTGTACGTTCGTCAAGAACGCAAGCCGCAGCCCGCATTATGGCTGGTCAGTGCAAGAGCGCATGGACTAGACCTTCAGGCTTATTGCCAGGACCGCCGAGCTGATGTCCATGAGGCCGCCTTGGACGTGTGCCTCGTGCGATTGCGACGTGCACCGGCGCAGCGCGGCGGGCACTGCGCCGGTGCATCACACGAGCGCTCATGGTCCGGCTTGGGACGACGCAGCTGCGATGGCATAACTCGTGCTGCAGACGTTCGCCTCTCACACACGACGGGCCGCCGATGCCTTTGCCTTACAGCCTCGATCTTTCGCGCCTCTCGGCTGCTTACGCGTCGGGCGAGCTCACGCCGACGCGCGTCGTGGTCGATGCGCTCGCGGCGATCGAAGCTTCGAACGGAACGAATCCGGCGTGGATCCACGTCGTGCCTCGAGAAGCGCTGCTGTGGCGGGCCGCGGAGCTCGAGCGCCGGCACGCACGCGGGGAGTCGCTGCCGCTCTACGGCGTGCCTTTCGCCGCGAAGGACAACATCGATCTTGCGGGACAACCGACGAGCGCCGGCTGTCCGGCATTCTCTTACGTGGCGCCGCAGACCGCTCACTCGATACAGCGCCTCGAGCAGGCGGGCGCGATTGTCCTGGGCAAGACCAACATGGACCAGTTCGCCACCGGCCTGGTCGGCACGCGCTCGCCTTACGGTGCTTGCACCAACCCCTTCGACCCGCGCTACATCGCAGGCGGCTCGAGCGCGGGCTCGGCGGTCGCGGTCGCTCTCGGCCACGTGAGCTTCGCGCTCGGCACCGACACCGCCGGCTCGGGGCGCGTACCCGCGGGGTACTGCAATATCGTCGGCCTCAAACCGACTCGCGGCTTGATCGGCATGTCGGGCGTCGTTCCGGCGTACCGCTCGCTCGACTGCCTCTCGATCTTCGCGCTCACGGCCGAGGATGCGCTCGAAGTCTTCAGCCTCGCGGCCGGTTACGACGCAGCCGATCCTTACAGCAGAAGCGACAAACCTGCGCCGGTGTCGCACGCGGCGGCGCATATCCGCTGCGGGGTGCCGCGCGCCGCCGATCTCGATTTCTGCGGCGACGCACTCGCTCGCCGCGCATTCGGGCACGCGCTCGACACGCTCGCCTCGCTCGGCGCCGAGCTGATCGAGATCGACTACGCGCCTTTCGCCGAGACCGCCGGCCTGCTCTACGACGGCCCGTGGGTCGCGGAACGCCTCGCGGCGATCAAGCCGTTCTTCGACAGCTCCTCGCATCTCATGCATCCGGTCACGCGCGAGATCATCGGCGCGGCCTCGCGCTTCACCGCAGTCGACGTATTCGAGGCGCAGCACCGGCTCGCCGCGTTGAAGCGCACCTGCTCCGCGGCGTGGCAGCACATCGACATGCTGGTGGTGCCGACGGCGCCGACGATCTATCGCCTCGAAGAGGTCGAGGCCGAGCCTGTCGCGCTCAATTCGAACCTCGGGCGCTACACGAACTTCGTGAACCTCCTCGACCTGTCGGCGATCGCGGTGCCCGCGGGCTTTCGCGAAGACCGCCTGCCTTTCGGCATCACCCTGATCGCGCCCGCGCTGCAGGACCTGACGCTCGCGCAGTGGGGCTCGCGCTTTCACCACGCGGCGGTTTCGAAGCTCGGCGCAACGCGTTTCCTGCTGCCGGGCGCGGACGACGCATTGAACGCGATGGACGATTCCGGGGTGACGCTCGCGGTCGTCGGCGCGCACCTGTCGGGCATGCCGCTGAACTACCAGCTCACCTCCCGCGGCGCGCGCCTCCTGGAAGCGTGCAGCACCGCGCCGCAGTATCGCCTTTACGCGCTCGGCGACACGGCGCCGCCGAAGCCGGGCCTCGCACGCGCGCACAACGGCTCGGGCGCGACGATCGAAGTCGAGCTGTGGAGCGTGCCGGTGAAAAACTTCGGCGCTTTCGTGGCGGAGGTGCCTTCACCCCTCGCGATCGGCACCGTGATGCTCGCCGACGGCAGGCAGGTCAAAGGTTTCGTGTGCGAGAGCTACGCGCTCAACGGCGCGCGCGACATCTCGAGCTACGGCGGGTGGCGGAAATTCGTGGCGCAGGCGGGGTGACACAGGTTCGCGGCCAACTTCAGCACCACGGCGGTTCCGCACGAGGCACGAAACCAGCTCATCAGCGATTCGCGAGACGTCCGAGCGTGAGGATATCTTCCACGCGGTTGTCGGTTAGCATGTCATCAATCTCATCTCAGTAACGACCACTTTGC
>JAQGNC010000097.1 GCA_028292065.1 Betaproteobacteria bacterium | reverse complement strand
TTCGGCGAGCAGCTGCAGCACCTGGCGCTCGCGCGAGCTCAGGCGATCGAGCGGGTCTTCGGGCGTGCTGCGGTCCACCACGTGATCGGTGATGACGTCCGCGAGCTGCCGGCTCAGGTAGCGCCCGCCGCGGTGCACCGCGAGAATCGCGTCGACGACTTCCTTCGCGACCGACTTCTTGACGATGTAGCCGGTGGCGCCGGCCTGCAGCGCGCGATACACGTGGACCGCGTCCGAATACATCGACAGCATGATCACGCGGGTATGCGGCAGGCGCTCGCGGATGAGCCGCGTCGCTTCGGTCCCGTTGAGCACCGGCATCGCGTGGTCCATCAGGACGACGTCGGGCGCCGCTTCGAACGCCATCCGCGCGGCTTCGCGCCCGTCCTCGGCGAGGCCGATCACTTCCATCTCCGGGTTCGCGCCCACGAGGTGGCGCAGCCCTTCGGCGACCACGCCGTGGTCATCCGCGATCAGGATGCGTATCAAAGCCGTGTCCCTGGATCTCGATTGCGATCTGAGTGCCCCCGTGGGGTCCATTACGAACGTGGAAGCAGCCGCCGACCGCCTGCGAGCGCTCGCGCATGGTGAGCATACCGAGCCCGTGACGTTCGCGCACTTCGGCGGCGCGCGGGCCGTCGACGCCGATGCCGATGCCGATGCCGTCGTCGGTAACGGTCATGATGCAGTGGTCGTCCGACTGGTCGAGCTCGATCTGCACGCGGTGCGCGCGTGCGTGCTTCGCGACGTTGGTCAGCGCTTCCTGGGCGATGCGAAACAGGGTGATCTCGATCTCGGTGCGCGGGCGCTCGGCGCGTTCGGCCCCGAGGACTTCGACCGCGATGCCGGTGCGCTCCGAGAAACTTTTCGCGTACCACTGCAGCGCGGGGAGCAGGCCGTAATCGTCGAGCATCGGCGGACGCAGCTCGGCCATGACGTCCTCGATCGACTCGACCGTGGATTCGAGCAGCTCGGCCGAGTCGGCGAGCCGCGCCCGATGCCCGTCCGCCACGTCGTCGGGCAGCGCGGTCCTGAGGATGTCGAGGTTGATGCTGAGCGCGGTCAGGTTCTGTCCGACGCGGTCGTGCAGCTCGCGCGAAAGCTGCCGCCGCTCCGCTTCCTGCACTTCGACCAGCCGGCGCGACAGCGCGGTGAGTTGCCCGGCGAGGTCGCGCAGCGCGTCTTCGGTCTGTTTTTGCTCGGTGATGTCGAGGACCGACCACAGCATGCTCGTCGCACGGCCGTCGCGGTCGAAGATGACTTCGCCGAGGCTGCGCAGGTGGCGCACGTCACCGTCCGGGCGCACGATCCTGAGCTCACTCGCGAACGCAGTGCCCGAGCGCAGGGCTTGCGCGAGCGCTTCGCCCCACGCCGCCCGGTCCTCCGGGTGCACCAGCGCCATCGTCGACGCATAGGTCGGCGTGAAGCCGTCGGCATCGACCCCGTGGATGCGGTAAAGCTCGTCGGACCACACCACGCGGCCGTCGGCGGGGTTGTACTGGCAGCAGCCGACGTGCGAGAGTTTCTGCGCGTCGTTCAGCAGTGAGCGGCTGCGCAGCAACTCCTCTTCGGCGAGCTTGCGCTCGGTGATGTCCATGACGGTTCCGCGCGCCGGTGCGCCGCGCGGCGTGGCTTCGACGATCGCGTGGACGCGGCGCACCGCGCCGTCCGCGGTGACGATCCTGTGCTCGATGTCGCGCTGCTGCGTCGCGGTGTGGGCGCCGCAGATCGCGTCCTTCACACCCGGGCGGTCTTCCTCGTGAACCCGTTGCAGGAAGTCCGCCAGCGGCACGGGGCCGGGTTGCGGTTCCAGGCCGAAGATACGGTAGGTCTCGGCCGAACACGTCACCGTCCCGGTCGCGGGCTCGTACAGCCAGTTGCCCAGGTGCGCGGTGCGTTGCGCCTGCGCGAGACTCGTCTCGCTCCGGCTCAAGGTTCGCGTGATGTCCTCGGCGATCGCCAGCGCCCGCCTGCGCGAGCACGCGAGCGAATACAGCACGCCGCACAGCAGCCCGCTCGACACGACGCCCCCGAGCAGGATCACCCACGGGAGCAGCGTGTCGAAGCGCTCGCGCGCGTTCTCCTTGTTCGCGCTGAAATGGATCTCCCAGCGGCGTCCGCCGACTTCCAGGGGCAGTATCCGCGCCATTCGCCGGCCTTGCTCCGCCGGTGTCGCAGCCGGGTGCTCGTCCACCGTCGAACTGCCGATCGCAGCGGCGCCGAGCGCATGGCTGTCGTAAAGCAGCCGGTCGGCCGAAGCGACGACGCGTTCGGGCGCGTCGAAAAACGAGCCCGTGTCGTAGAGCCGAAAGCCCACGTGAGCCGCGGTATCGTCGTCCAGCGCGCCGGCCAGCACCTTGTCGACGTTCAAGCCGGCGCCGACCGAGCCGAGATACGCCGCGCGCCGTTCGTCGACCGTTTCGAGCGGCATGCCGCTGCGGTAGACCGCGAGGCGCATCACCAGACGGGCGTACTCCTGCTCGGCCGTGATGCGCATCGGCAGGCCTGACGCGGTCAGCCGTCCCGAATCGCGTGCCGTTTGCTGCAGCGCTGCCAGGGTTCTGGAGTCTGTTTGGGCAATCGCCGGGGTCGCATAAAGGTCGATCCCGAAAGCGAATTCGTGGCCTTCCATCGGCTCGACGTAAACGATCACGAGGTATTCCGGCCGTTCTCCCGGAGGCCTGACCGAAAACTGCGGGTAGCCCTCGGGGCTGAGGCTCTTGTCGGCCCGCACCGATGCTTCGAAGCGCTGCCTGTCCGGCCCCGGCACGTGTGCCGCGAAATTGACGACGTCCAGACCCGGATAGCGCTGCGGCAGATCGAGCGAATCGACGAAGCGGTGGAAGTCCACGCGTCCGACGTCGCTGCGGGAAGCGAAGAGCGCCTTCAACCCGTACAGCACGTTCGCGTAGAACTCGACGCGGCGCTCGATCGCGCTCGTCGCGTCGCTCGCATCGCGCTCGAAGCGCGATCGTGCGACGTCGTCGACCGCGGCCTTCATCACGGCGAAAAGCAGGAAGGAGAGGGTAAGCCCGAGGGCCAGCACGACCCACGGCAGCACGACGCGCCTGCCCCCGTGGCGTGTCACCTCGCGCAGCGCGCCTGACGACGCATCATTTCGGATCTCGACCGTTGAATCCATGCATGAAGCGCGTGTTCGGCGGCAGACCTCTGTGGGTTTTGCGGCGGGAGGCGCGTGCGATGACGCATGCATCGGCGCCACATCAGTCTACTGCAGTTCCATAGGGCACCCGAACGCGCGGCACCCCAACCCGCGCGACGCCGCCTGCGAAGCGGCGAGACGGGCCTGCGTGATAACATTACGCCCTTTCCGATCAAGAGCTTGGCGCCGTTCCGGCCCCCGGCCGCACACTCGATGACCCCCGACCGCCTCAAGCAACTCGAAGCCGCCCTCAACTCGCGCATTCTCATCCTCGACGGCGCGATGGGCACGATGATCCAGACCTACAACCTCGGCGAGGCGGAATACCGCGGCGAGCGCTTCGGGGACCACGCTCACGACGTCAAAGGCAACAACGACCTGCTGGTGCTCTCGCAGCCGCAGATCATCCAGGCGATCCACGAGCAGTACTTGGAAGCCGGCGCCGACATCATCGAGACCAACACTTTCAACTCGTCGTCCATCGCGCAGGCGGATTACGGGATGGAAAGCCTCGTCCACGAGCTCAACGTCGAGGCCGCGCGCCTCGCGCGCGCCGCCGTGGACAAGTTCGAGAAGCTCGACCCCTCGCGGCCGCGCTTCGTCGCCGGCGCGATCGGGCCGACCAACCGCACCGCGTCGATCTCGCCGGACGTGAACGACCCCGGCTATCGCAACACCTCCTTCGACGAGCTGGTGACGACTTACACCGAAGCGGTGCGGGCGCTGGTCGAAGGCGGGGTCGACCTCTTCCTGGTCGAAACCATATTCGACACGCTCAACGCCAAGGCCGCGCTCTTCGCGATCGACCAGTTCTGCGAGCACCTCGGTCACCGCATCCCGATCATGATCTCGGGGACCATCACCGACGCTTCGGGCCGAACCCTGTCGGGCCAGACGCCGGAAGCGTTCTGGAACGCGGTCCGCCACGCGAAACCGATCACCATCGGCCTGAACTGCGCGCTCGGCGCCAAGCTGATGCGCCCGTACATCGAGGAGATCGCGGCAATCGCCGACACGTTCGTCTGCGCCTACCCGAACGCGGGGCTGCCGAACCCGCTCGCCGAGACCGGCTACGACGAGTCGCCCGAGCAGACCGCGTCGTATCTCCTCGATTTCGCCCGAAGCGGTTTCGTGAACGTCGCCGGCGGCTGCTGCGGGACGACCCCCGCGCACATCAAGGCGATCGCGGACGCACTGAAAGGGCTGCCGCCGCGCGCGGTGCCGACGATCGAGCACCGCACGCGCCTGTCCGGTCTCGAGCCTCTGAACATCGGCGACGATTCGCTGTTCGTGAACATCGGCGAGCGCACCAACGTCACCGGATCGCCCGGATTCGCCAAGCTCATCATGGCCGGAGACTTCGCCGCCGCGCTGTCGGTCGCGCGCCAGCAGGTCGAAAACGGCGCGCAGATCATCGACATCAACATGGACGAGGCGATGCTCGATTCCAAGGCGTCGATGGTGAAGTTCCTCAACCTCCTTGCCGCCGAGCCCGACATCTCGCGAGTGCCGGTGATGATCGACTCCTCGAAGTGGAGCGTGATCGAGGCGGGGCTGAAGTGCGTGCAGGGCAAGTGCATCGTCAACTCGATCAGCATGAAGGAAGGGACGGCCGAGTTCATCCGCCAGGCGAAGCTCGCGAAGCGTTACGGCGCGGCGGTCATCGTCATGGCGTTCGACGAGAAAGGCCAGGCCGATACCCTCGAGCGCCGCAAGGAGATCTGCGGCACCGCGTATCGCATCCTCGTCGACGAAGTCGGTTTCCCCGCCGAAGACATCATCTTCGACCCGAACATCTTCGCGATCGCGACCGGCATCGAGGAGCACAGCAACTACGGCATCGATTTCATCGAGGCGACACGCTGGATCCGCCAGAACCTGCCGTACGCGCGGGTGAGCGGCGGGCTGTCGAACGTCTCTTTCTCGTTCCGCGGCAACAACCCGGTGCGCGAAGCGATCCACACCGCTTTCGCGTATCACGCGATCCAGGCGGGCCTGACCATGGCGATCGTCAACGCCGGCCAGATGGGCGTGTACGACGAGATCCCGAAAGACCTGCTCGAGCACGTCGAGGACATCATCTTCAACCGCCGTCCCGACGCGGCCGAGCGCATGGTGTCTTTCGCCGAGACGGTCAAAGGCACCGCGAAGACCGGCACGGTCGATCTCGAGTGGCGTAAAGGCACGGTGGAAGAGCGCCTCACCCATTCGCTCGTCAAAGGCATCGCCGACTACATCGTCGAAGACACCGAAGACGCGCGCGTGAAGTACGGCCGGCCGATCCACGTGATCGAAGGCCCGCTGATGGACGGCATGAACGTCGTCGGCGACCTGTTCGGCGCAGGGAAGATGTTTCTCCCGCAGGTGGTGAAATCGGCGCGAGTCATGAAGCAGGCGGTCGCCCACCTCGAGCCCTTTCTCGCCGCCGAGAAAGCCGCGTCGGGCGACAATCGCGCCAAAGGCAAGATCGTTCTCGCGACCGTCAAAGGCGACGTGCACGACATCGGCAAGAACATCGTCGCCGTCGTTCTCCAGTGCAACAACTACGAGGTCGTGAACCTCGGCGTGATGGTGCCGTGGAAGAAGATCTCGGACGTCGCGCGTGAAGAGAAAGCCGACATCATCGGGCTTTCGGGTCTGATCACGCCTTCGCTCGAGGAGATGGCGCACAACGCGCGCGAGATGCAGCGCGAAGGCTACGGCGACATCCCGCTCCTGATCGGCGGCGCGACGACATCGCGCACCCACACCGCGGTGAAGATCGCGCCTCATTACAAAGGGCCGGTGGTGTGGGTGCCCGACGCTTCGCGCTGCGTGTCGGTGTGCAGCAACCTGCTGTCGGACGATGCGCGCGAGAAATACATCGCGGACACCAAAGCCGATTACGCCCGGTTGAAAACACAGCACGAAGGCAAGAAAGGGCCGAAGCTCGTCTCGATGGGCAAGG
>JAQGNC010000077.1 GCA_028292065.1 Betaproteobacteria bacterium | reverse complement strand
CTCGACCGACAACGCCCTCTATCCGTTCCTGCCGCTCTTCACCGAGGAGACCACCGACGAGCGCGAGCCGTCGTTCGATTGCACGAACACCGCGCAAGGCCTGGCGGGAAGCGGCATCGCGTGTCCGGACGTCGACGTGGACCTGATGACGACTTATTTCTCCTATTTCACTCGCAGCGGATTCCTCGAAGGGCGCAGCGAGCGGATCGAAGAAGCGCGAGTCTCATGATGAAAGGCGCCTGGATGGTGCACGCCGACCGCGGCTACGACGGGATCACGAACGGGAAGCGCGAATGCGTCTGCTGCTGCTGATGTGCTTCGCGCTCCTGGTGTCCCTCGTCGGGATCAGGGTCGCCGAATTCGTGGTCGGGACGTGGGTGTACGAGCGCAGCGGCTCGGCGACCCAGTTCTCGCTCGTTTTCCTCTTCCTCATCGTGCCTGCGATTTTCCTGACGCCGGTCGGCGGAGTGCTCGCGGACCGCTGGGGGCGGCGCGCGCTCATCGTCGCGGCGAACTTCGCTTCCGCGCTGACCGCCGCGGCGCTGGCCGCGGTGGCGATGGCGGGCAGGCTCGAGGTGTGGCACGTCTACGTCAGCGCTTTCCTGATCGCGGCGTTCTCCGCGCTGCAATGGCCGGCGTTCACCGCGAGCATCAGCCTGCTCGTGCGTAAAGACCAGCTCACGCGCGCCAACGGCCTCGTCCTGTTCGTGCACTCGGTCGCGCAGATCGTGGCGCCGATCCTCGGCGGCGCACTCGCGCTGTCGATCACCCTCCAGAGCGTCATCGCTTTCGAGCTCGCGGCGCTGCTCGTCGCGGTCGCGGTCTACGCGTGCATCGCTTTGCCGATGCCCGTGAAGCGCGAGCCGGGCCCGGCGTCACGGGTGCTCCCCTGGTCCGACTTCATGTTCGGGTGGAGATACATCCGCTCGCGGCCTTCGCTGCAGGGGCTCGCGCTCTTTTACATCGTGAACTGCTTCTTCACCGGCATCGTCACCGTGCTCGCGATCCCGATGGTCCTGGCGTTCTCGTCGAAGGCGGTGCTCGGAGCCATCATGTCGATCAGCGGCGTGGGCATGGTGCTCGGAAGTCTTTACACCGGCGTGAGAAAGAGGCCCGCGAACCTCATCGCCAGCCTGATCGTTTTCCAGGCGCTCGCCGGGGCGGCGATCCTCTTCGCAGGCGTGACGGTATCGGTCGCAGTCGTCATGACCGCGACGTTCTGCTTTTTCTTCAGCGGCGCGGTGGTCACGAGTTATTACGAGGCGATCTGGCAGGAAGCGGTCGAGCCGCAGGTCCAGGGCAGGGTGTTTTCGGTCCGGCATTCCGCGACGATGTTTTCGCTGCTCCTGGCCTACATCGTCGCCGGCCCGCTCGCCGATCACGTTTTCGAGCCGCTGCTCGTCGGTGGAGGCCGCTTGAGCGGGAGCGTCGGCGCGCTCATCGGAAGCGGAATCGGGCGCGGCATCGGGCTCCTTTTCATCGTGCTAGGATGTTCGACGATCCTCGGCGCCTGCGTCGCCTGGCTGTCGTCCAAACTCGCCGAGCTGCGCGGCTCGCACGACGGCAGCCTGGGCGGACGCATCGACGTGACGGGCCCGGCGTGAGCGCAATGCACAAGCCGAAGCCCGCGCACTGCGCAACGGCCGGTCACGACCGCGCCGCGGATCGCGCAGCCGCGTTCGAATTCCACCATGAACAGCGATACTTTTTTGAAGTGTCCGCAGCGCTGAAAGTGCCGCACCGGGTGGTGCGCCACGACCGGGCGACCTCGACGTGCGGCGAAAAGGCCGCTTTGCTCGGCTGGGACGTGGAGCGCATGGTCAAGGCGGTGTTTTTTTCCTGCGATGGGAAAGTCATCGGCGTGGTCCTTCCCGACATCGGGAAAATCGACCAGAAGCGATTGTTCCACGCCGCGCTCGGCATGCCGGCGAAGCAGGCCAAGCGCTTCGTATGCGGCGGTTTCGTCCCGGCCGGGATGGAGGCCGGCACCTGCACTCCGTTTCCGAGGGAGTCGAGCATGGGAAAAGACATCCAGAAGATCGTCGTGATCGATTATCCGAAGATCGATCATCAGTTCGTCGACATCTCGGTGGGCGGGCTCGGCGACGACGCCCACAAGGTCTCCGTCCACATCCCCTACGGGGGTATCTACAGAATCCTCAGGCACAGATTCGGCGAAAGCATCGTGCGGGCGCCGTTGCACTCGGGCGGCTCGCACGCTTCGCACAACCACGGGCTCGATCATGTCACTCGTTGCTGAAAACATTTCGATCGCTTACGGCGCTAAAACCCTGTTCGCGAATTTCTCGCGCTCTTTCGATTGCGGCGTGCACGCCATCGTCGGCGCCAACGGCAGCGGCAAGACCAGTCTGTTGAGCTGCCTCGCGGGGATCGTCAAGCCGCGCGCCGGACGCGTGACCGTCGACGGCATCGACCTGTATGCGCGCCCGGTCGACGCCAAGCGCAGGTTGTCGTTCATGCCGGACAAGCCGCTCGTCTACCCTTTCATGACCGGAAACGAGTTGCTGAGGATTGTGGCGAGCGTGAAGAACGACGTCGTCGACGAACAGGTGATCGAATCGCTGAACCTCGGGCGGCACGTCGATTCGACGTTCAGGTCGATGTCCTTCGGCACCCAGAGGAAATTCACCCTGGTCGCCGCGCTGATCGGAAATCCCCGCGTGCTGCTGATGGACGAGCCGCTCAACGGGCTCGACAAGGATTCGAAAGAGCAGTTCGTGCGCGTGATCAACGAGTACCGCAGCACGCGCGTCATCCTGTTCGCGACTCACGATCCCGAGTTGATCGAAAGAACCCACGCTGCAGAAATACATCTCTAAGACCGATTCCGGTACAGGCAGATCATGCGTAAACGAATACTGACGGGCGTCGCGTCCCTGCTTCTGGTCGCGGCCGTGAGCTGGGGTTTTTCCTCGGGGGACGTGGCCCAGGTTCGAACCGTAAAGGCCGAGCGCGGGCCGCTGCAGGCGTCGATCTCCGCGACCGGCCGGGTCGTCAGCGACCGCGAAGTCGCGGTCAGCCCGACGGTGTCGGGCAAAGTCACGTGGGCCGCCGTGGAAGAGGGCGACATGGTCAAAGCCGGCCAGGTGCTCGCGCGACTCAGCGACGGCGAGCCGCAGGAGCTCATCAGAAAAGCCGAGGCCGAGTGGAACAGCGCCCGCCAGGCCGAAGCGCACGCCGCGCAGACCCGCTACCGCGCCGAGCAGTTGTACGAAGTCGGCGGCGAATCGGGCCGCGCGGTGGAGGACGCGAAAGCCGAGCAGCGCGCGGCCGCGGGGCGCGAGCAGGTCCTGCGCTCCGAGCTGCGCCTCGCGCGGATCAACATGGGCAAGACCCAGGTCGTCGCGCCGTTCTCCGGAATGATCATCCGCAAGAACGCGCGGGCCGATCAATGGGCGGCGGCGGGCGTTCCCCTGTTCACGCTGTCGGACCCGGGCACGCGCGAGATCGAGGTCAAGATCGACTCGGGCGACAGCGCGCTGGTGCAAAAAGGCCAGGACGCGCAGGTGACCAGCGAAGCGTTCCGCGGCAAGGTCTGGACCGAGAAAGTGGTGCGCATCGCGCCCGCGGTGCAGAAGGATGAAACCGCGAACACCTTCATCGTGCGCCTGACCCTCAAAGGCAATGCCCCGCCGCTGCGCTTCGGCCAGCAGGTCGACGTCAAGATACGCACCGCCTCGCGCGAGGACGCCATCCGCATCCCGTTCGCGGCGATCATTTCGCGCGGCGGCAAGACCGAAGTGGCGACGATCAGCGAAGGCCGGTTGAAGTTCGTGCCGGTGGTCACCGGGATGGAAGACCTGACCCATACAGAGATCGTGCAAGGGCTCGCGCCGGGCGATGAAGTCGTCCTGCCGGAAGGCAAGGAGCTCAAGGCGGGCACCCGGGTGGCCGCCTTGCGCGAACAACCATAAGGTCATGATCGCTCTCGAGAACATCGCCAAGTCCTACAGCCGGGGCGACGTGGCGATTCCGGTGCTCAACGGCGTGTCCCTGGAGATCGACTCCGGGCAGTTCGTCGCCATCATGGGTCCTTCGGGCTCCGGCAAATCGACCCTGCTCAACATCATCGGTTGCCTCGACCGCATGGACAGCGGGACTTATCGCCTCGACGACGTCGACATCGGATCGACTTCCGACGACGAGCTCGCGGTGGTGCGCAACGGCAAGCTCGGTTTCGTGTTCCAGCTCTTCAGCCTGATCCCGCGCATCAACGCGCGGCGCAACGTCGAGCTCCCGCTCGTCTACGCGGGCGTGGCCGCCGCCGAGCGGCGCAGGCGCGCCATTGCGGCATTGACGCGAGTGGGGCTGCAGGACCGCGCCGACCATACCGCGGCGCAGTTGTCGGGAGGGCAGCAGCAGCGCGTCGCGATCGCCCGCGCCCTGATCAACGAGCCCGCGGTCACCATCGCCGACGAGCCCACCGGCAGCCTCGACACCGCGACGAGCCACGACATCATGCATCTGTTCACCGAGCTGCACCGCCTCGGCAAAACGATCGTGATGGTGACCCACGAGCCCGAGATCGCCGCTTATGCCCAGCGCGTCATCCATCTTCGCGACGGCGTGATCGAAAGAGACGAGCGATGAGCTATTTTCGGGGCGGCGCTTATTTCAGGGACATGTTCGAGCAGGCGCTGTGGGCGCTGAAGGACAACCGCCTGCGCACGATCCTGAGCATCCTCGGCATCGCCGTCGGGATCACCGCGGTGATGGCGGTGGGTACCGTCGGCAAAGGCGGTCGCCACCTCATATTCAACGAGCTCGAGACCTTCGGGCTCAAATCGGTGTGGATCTTTCGCGATTTCGTCGAGAAAGATCCGCGGCGCGCGGTGCGCAAGGGAACCGGCATCGACAACGGCGATTACGCGGCGGTTGACGCGGGCTGCTGTCCGGCGGTGCGGCACGTCTCTCCGGTCATCCGCGATTTCACCTACCGGCCTTCGGTGCGTTACGGCAACCAGTTCGCGAAATCGGACCTGCACGGCGTGAATGCGGATTATCTGGCGATCAACAACGACAACCTCAGCTCGGGCAGGCCGCTGCGAGTCGAAGACGAGCAGCGCCATCGACGCGTCGCGATCATCGGGCCCGAAGTGGAGCGGGATCTCTTCGGCGGCAGCCGTTCCGCCGTCGGCAGCGAGATCCGCATCGACGACCAGAAGTACCTCGTCGTCGGAGTGCTCGCGATGAAGGACCGCGGTTTTCTCGAAAGCATAGGATCGGCGGGCGGGGAAAGGACGAACAGCCGCGTGCTGATTCCCTACACCACTTACCAGCAGATGCGCGGCAACGACGAAGTCACTTTCCTGCAGGTCGAGACGAAAGGGCTGGATTACACCGGGGCTGCGATCGCACAGTTGAAAGGCGTGCTCAAGCGCCGCTACGGCGACCAGTACGCGTACAAGACGATCAGCATGGAGCAGTACATCGAGACCGCCGGGCGCATCCTGAAAGGCGTGTCGGTCATCGGCGCGATAGCGGCATCGGTGTCGCTCCTCGTCGGCGGCATGGCGATCATGAACATCATGAGCACGTCGGTGCTCGAGCGCACCCGCGAGATCGGTCTGCGCAAGGCGCTCGGCGCGCGACGGCGCGACATCCTGCTCCAGATCCTCATGGAAGCCGTGCTCATCAGCGCGATCGGCGGCATCGCGGGAATCGTGCTCGGGCTGCTGGCGAGCGTCGGTCTCGCGCTCGCGACCGGTTTCCCGGTCCTGCCTTCGTGGTGGCTGCTGGCGGTCGCTTTCGCGGTATCGATCTCGGTCGGCTTGCTGTCCGGCTATTACCCCGCGTACCGCGCGGCGTCGATGCAACCGGTGGTTGCCCTGCGCTATGAATAGGTGGAGGGCGGCGGTCTTTCTGGCTCTCGGGCTGGGCTTCGCGTCCGGCGCGCGGGCGCAGCCGGCAGGCGGCGCGGAACCGGTGCCGGTGACCGTCAAGCAGGCGCTCCAGTACGCGCTCAGGACGCAGCTCGACATCCAGACCGAAGACCGCCAGATCGCGCGCGCGCAGGCGCAAGTCGGCGAAGCGCGCGCCGGTTACTTCGCACCGAGCGTGGATCTGGTCAGCTTCACGCAAAGAAACCAGAGCTACGACACTTTTGCCGGCGCGCGTGTCGAAGGCACCTTCGCGGGCCAGCCGGTCAACGTCGACGTCGTGCGGACCCTGCCGAAATACGACACCGGGGTAGGGCTCGAGGCGTCGCTCAACCTGTACAGCGGAGGCGCATCCAAGGCGCGCTTGAAGGAAGCGCAGGCGAACGAGGCGGGGGCGCGGGCGCAGGCCGGCGTCACCCGCGACCAGATCGTGCAGGAAGTGACGCGAACCTACTGGCAGCTGCGCAAGGCGCAGGCCGACCATGCGCGGCGCAAAGCGGCGCTCGAGCTCGCCGAAGACGAGGCGGGCGTGGCCGAGGTGCAGTTCAAGCGCGCCCAGATTTCGGAGTTCGAGCGCGACACCCGGCGCCTGCGAGTCGACGAGATGCAGGCGCGGGTCGCCGAAGCCGAATACCAGCGCGGCCTGAGCTGGCAGGAATACCGCACCGCGCTGGGCGCGCCTGCGGGCCTCGATCTCGACGTCGTTCTCCTCGACGACCCCGACACGGTCGAGCTCGCGTCGCTGCTCGGGGACTCGGATCGTTCGCAGCCGGCGCTGCAGAGAGCGCAGGCGCAGAACGAGGCGGCGCAATGGCGCCAGGAACGCGCGCGCTCCGAGTTTCAGCCTTCGGTGAGCCTGTACATGCGCTACAACGGGATCGGCCGCGACGAGACGCGGCTGGTCGACAGCGTGGGCGATCTTCACCGCCAGGACTGGTCGGTCGGGCTGCGCCTGCGGTGGAACCTCTTCAACGGCTCGCAGAGCACCGAGCGGGTGAAGCAGGCCCAGCAGGACAACGCCATCGCCGCGCTGCAAGTCGAGAAGGTGAGGCGGCAACTCTCCGACGAGCTGCAGGAGAAGAAGCGCAAAGTCGAGCTGCTCGAGAACAAGCTCGCGCTCGCCCGAAAACGCCTCGATCTGAGCGAGAGCCAGTTGCGCATCAGCGCGCGCCGCCGCGACCTCGATCAGATCACCAACCTCCAGTTCAAAGCCGAGGAGCTCGCACTCGCCGAAGCGCGCGACAACGTGCTCTTCGCCAAGGTCGACGCTTTCGTGGCGCGCCTGACGTTGAAGCTCGCGGAGCGGTGATGGCGTGCGCAGCGGAATCGAATCGATGAAGACGACGCGCGTTGCTCGCCTATCGCCTGGGCCTGCGTCGCCCGAGAAAGGCCGGGCGAGCGCAGGGCCACCGGAGCGCGAGCGGTGAGCGCCTGGATCGTACCGGCGCGACCCGCCGCCCACGTGCGTGCACGTCTTTTCTGCTTTCCTTACGCGGGGGGCGGGGCGTCGATATTCAGCGGCTGGAGCGGGCGTATGGCGCCCGGCATCGAAGTCTGCCCGGTGCGCCTGCCCGGAAGGGAAAGCCGCCTGCTCGAGCGCCCGTACACCGACGTGCTCGCACTGGTCACGGCATTGCGCGAGGCGCTCGATTCCTTCCTCGATACGCCGTTCGCTTTCTACGGCCACAGCATGGGGGCCCTCATCGCGTACGAGCTCGCGTGCGCGCTGAGCGCCGAGCGCGGCATCGCGCCGACGCACCTCTTCGTGTCGGCGCACCGCGCACCGCATCTGCCGAACCGCAGCCGGCGGGTGCATTCCCTGCCCAAAGCCGAGTTGCTGCAGGAGCTGCGGGCGCTCGACGGCATCTCGGAGGAAGTGCTCGCGCACACCGAGCTGCTCGAGCTGCTGCTGCCGACCGTTCGCGCCGATTTCACCCTGGTCGAGACTTATGTCCACACCGCGTCGGCGCCGCTCGATTGCCCGATCACCGCGTTCGGCGCGGCGAGCGATCCGAGAGTGAGCACCGAGGAGATGGCCGATTGGCGCGCGGTGACTCGCGGGCCGTTCGACATGCAGGTCTTCCCCGGCGGCCATTTCTACATCAGGGACGGCTCGAAGCCTTTCCTGGACGTCATCTCCGCCAGGCTGGGCGCATGAACCGATCATCGACAATGGCAGAGCCGACTCGCAACAACGCCGCTGCAGACCTCGAGCGCTGTCTCGGAGACCCGCTGGACAGGGCTAGCGATTTCTCGTTCGAGCAGGCGCTCCTCGACGACGAGCTCGAGCGCTTTCCGGAGAAGCTGTGCCGAGGGCTCGACGACTGGGGGTTGAACGAGTACTACGTTCCGCGCGAGCTCGGCGGGCGCTTCACCAGCTTCGAGGAGCTTTTCTCGATCGTGAAAGTCGTCTCGAGACGCGATCTCACCGCGGCGATTGCGCACAGCGCGATCTACCTCGGCGCCGCGAGCGTGTGGATGTCCGGCACCCAGGCCCAGAAACACCGGCTCGCGGGCATCATCCGCAAAGGCGGCGCCGTCGCTTTCGCGCTCACCGAACAAGCGCACGGAAGCGACATCATGGCGACCGGGCTCACTGCCGAACGCGACGGCGATCGCTATCTGCTGTCGGGCGAAAAGTGGCTGATCAACAACGCGACTCGCAGCGCGGCGGTCGTGGCTTTCGCGAGGACGCGGCCGGAACGCGGGCCGCGAGGCTTTTCGCTGTTCTTCCTCGACAAGGAAAAGCTCGCGCCGGCGACGTACCGCTACCTGCCGAAGCTGAAGACCCACGGCATCCGCGGCGCCGACATCAGCGGCATCGCTTTCGACCGGTGTCCTGTCCCGGCTGACGCGGTGATCGGCGCGCCCGGAGCGGGGCTCGAGCTCACGCTCAAGACCCTGCAGATCAGCCGCACGATGTGCGCGGCATTGTCACTGGGAGCGGCGAACGCGGCGCTACACACGACGCTGGGGTTCGCACTACGCAGGCAGCTTTACGGCAAAGACGTCTACGCCATCCCCGAGGTGCAAAAGACGCTCGTCGACGCATTTCTCGACATCCTGATCTGCGACTGCATGGCCGCCGCCGCGGTGCGAGGCCTGCATACCGCGACCCGCCAGTTCAGCGTGTGGTCGGCGGTCGTCAAATACTTCGTTCCGGTGACGCTGGAAAACGCCATACGCAGCCTGTCGTCGGTGCTCGGCGCCCGTTACTACCTGCGGCAGGGGACCGAGGGTGTCTTCCAGAAGACAGCGCGAGACAGCGCGATCGTCAGCGTGTTCGACGGCAACACCGCGGTCAATCTGCAGGCGATCGCTTTGCAGCTGCGCTTCCTGCTGCCCGAGCACGCGCCGGACGACAGTGCCTCCACGGCGGCCTTCGCCGAGCGCGTGAAGACCACTTTCGACCTGACCCGGCCGCTGCCCGAATTCGATGCCGCGAATCTGGAATTGTTCAATCACGGCCACGACGACGTGCTGCACGGCCTGTCGGCGTGCGTCGAGTATCTGCGCGAGGCCGGCGCCGGTTCGCAGCTGGACGAGGCCCTCGCCGGGCGCATCCTCGGCTTTGTAAAAAAGGCGCTCGAAGACCTCGGTTCGTTGAAGGCGAAGGCGGCGAAGCTCGCGGAAGCGCGCGGCTCCACCGTCGACAAGTCTTCCGCTTTATTCGAATTGTCCCGGCAGTACTGTGTTTTGCACGCAGCCGCGGCGTGCCTGCAGATGTGGATACACAACAAAGCGCATGTCGGCGCTTATTTCGCGAAAGGCGAATGGCTGCTGCTGGCACTGAACCGGCTGCTCGGGTCGGGACCTCATCCCGATCCGACGCTTTCCACCGACGCCGTCCGTGAGCTCGCCGCAATGCATGCGCGTCGCGAGTCTGTTTCGATCAACCCTTTTGTTTTCAGCTAGGCATCCCATGACCACCGGTGTAAAAAGCGTAGCGATGATGGTTCCCCGAACCCACGCGCGTCGTGCGCACACGGCCTCCGCGGCAAAGGCGATTCTCGCGCTGCGCCTGAAGTGGTATCGGGAGAACATGTTCGTCTTCCTCGAGCGGCACAGTCACACGATCATCATCACGGTCCTGTGCGCGCTGCCTTTCGCTTTCGAGCTCGAAACCGCGATCGGGATCGCACGGGCGGTCGCTACGCCGGTGATGACCGTGGCAGGGCCTGCGGGCGCCTATCTGCACGACGTCGTGGCGATCGCGATCCTGCACCTGGTTTTTATCTCGTGGATCGCGGTCCAGGGTAAAGCCGTCACCGGAGAACCGCTGACCACCTACCTCGCGTCGTTGCCGATCACGGTCAGGGACCGCCGCTTCGTCGACGCGTGGATGATCGTGTATGCGAACCACCTGACGTGGCTGACGGTCGTTTTCCCCTTGTTTCTGGCGCCATATTCGACGTTGAGCCCAGCTGAAATCGCGCTGTTCGGCCTGAGAACCGCGGCCCTGGCGATCATCACCGTCGGCATGCAGATGCTGTGGCTGTATGGAAAGCGCCGATACCTGGCCGTGTTCCTCCTGCTCGACGCGATACTGATCGCTTCGAAGGCGCTTGCCCCGGGACCTGCGGCAATAGGGTGCACTGTCGCTTTCGCGCTGTCGTGCGTCGGGGCGTTCATCGCGCTTCCGCATTTGGCCGCGGCTCACGAGCCGCGACTGAGCCGGATTCGCAGCGGTGCGCGAAACCGCGGTCTGCCGCGTCGCCAACGCCCGCCCTTGCTGATCGAGCCGGTACTCACGATGTACCGGCGCGTCCTTTTTTCGGAAAGGCTGAACGGGACGATCTTGCGACTGGCGGCTTCGACCGCGATCGCGATCGCAGGCACCGTTTTCGTGATCCGAAGTGCGTCGAACGGGGACGGCGGGGCGGTCAATTACTTGATCGTCCTGGCGGGATGGCTGACCTTTTTCTGCAGCGGCCTCTATGGGCCGCTCTACGATGCGCGGCGGCCTCTCGAGCCTTACCTGCGGACGCTGCCGATCCGGAAATATACGTGGGTCTTCATCGACGCCACGCTGATATCGTTACTCGCGGCTGCTCTGTCGCTTCCTGCGATCGTGTATCTGCTGCGGGAGCAATGCCTTTCGCTGTTCCAGGGCGCCGTCATTACGGTGCTCGAGTTCCCGCTGCTGCTTGCGCTCTATCCGATCAGGAACAGGATGCCGCGGCAAAGCAGCGTGGCGGCGATCGCGGTGTCGATCGTGTGGATCTTGTCGATGCTCGCGTTCGTCGCGAAGGCGAGGTGCTGAGCAGGGACACGTATTTCGCTAATCGGAGCGCCGCAGGATTTCGCAGGTGTAGGGCTGCTCGTCCAGGAGCGGGACCGTCTTGCGCAGCACCAGCGCTTGCGACACGTCTTCGATGCGCTGTGCGCACACCGCGACCAGATGCGCCGGGGACGGCTGGAGCGACCAGAATCGCCACTGCGCCGGGGAGTCGGTCAATTTCGCCTCGAAAGCAATCGCGATGTTGCCGGCCTCCGCCGCGTTGAAGCTGAACGCGTCGAGCGGGATGGACAGTCCCAGCCCCTTCGCCTTGATGTAGGACTCCTTCAGCGTCCAGTACTGGAAAAACTGCCGATGCTGCAGGCGTTGCGGGAGCGAGCGCACGTCAGCCGCTTCCCGCTTTGAAAAAAAGCCGTCCGCGATCTCGAGCGATACCTGACGCCGGATCTTCTCCGCATCGACACCGAGCGCGAGGCTCTGCGCGACCGCGCAGACCACGAGACCGTCGGTGTGGGAGAGATTGAACGACAGCCTCGACGGCTCGCGCTCTGCGTCGGGCCGTATCGATGGACGCCCGTGGTCGTTCGTGATGAATCGCCATTCCGCGGCGCCCCTGCTCTCGTAGCGCGACAGCACCGTTCTCACCAGTGCGCGAGTGATCAGGAACTGCCGTCGATGGCGCGGGAAATGAAAGCGCTGCTCGCGCTGCAATTCGGCGTCGGTCAGGAGTCGCCGGTATTCGGGAAGCAGGCTCTGCGGAACCTCGGTGTCGAAGACGAGCCAGAGATGAACCTCGTCGGCCGGCAAGCGTAACGGGTTCTCGTCTCGATGCGATCTGGTGGACACTTGGGTAACCATCGCGCGGTGGCTGAACTGGAGCCGGAATGGTACCCCACGCTGGTCGCCATCGCGCTGTCGGTCACGGCCGCGCTCGTGAACCCGCCGGTCGACGGCTGGCCGCTGCGGCACCGGCCGGCGATGGCTGGGGCTTGCGCTTCGATCGTGGAGCGCCTCGCTCTTCGTCCGCGACGGACTTGATCCAGCCGACGAAAGCGGCGACCTCCGGCCGCTTCAGCGAATCTTTCGAATACACCACGTAAAACGCTTCTTCGATGACCGCGCTGATGTCGAAGAGCTGAACCAGGCAACCCTGCTCGAGCAGGTGTTGAACGAGCAGGCGCCGGCCCAGCGCGACGCCATGGCTTTCTATGGCGGCCTGCAAGGCGAGCGTGCTGTCGTTGAAGGACGGGCCGCGCGCAGGCTCGGGCCAGTCCAGTCCCGCTTCTTTGAACCACGGCTTCCACGGCTGGATGGCGTTTCGCAGGAGAACGGCGTTCACGAGATCGGCGGGACAGCGCAATGTCCCGGCTTCTTTCATATAAGCCTTGCTGCAGACCGCCAGGAGCTCGTCGGGGAACAGCTTCAACTGTTCCAGCCCGGGCCAGTCTCCCTTACCCCAGCGTATCCCGACATCGACTTCGCCGGCCTCGATCCTGGCCATGCCGATGGCGGATTGAATGTCGAGATCGATGTCCGGGAACTGCCGGTGAAACGCGCCGAGCCTGAAGATCAGCCAGTTGCTGGCGAGCGCCGGCACCACGCCGACGCGAAGCGGCCGCGTCGTGCCGTTTTCGGTCAGGCTGTCCGAAGCCTGTGCGAGCTTCGAAAGCGCATCGCGCACCGCATCGAGGTAACGCGCGCCATCGCTCGTGAGCTGGACCGAACGCCGGGTCCGGACGATGAGCTGCACGCCGAGATGGGTCTCCAGCTGCCGCAGCCGTTGACTGACCGCGCTCGGCGTGAGGAAGAGCTCTGCGGAAGCCTTGGTGAAGCTTAGATGCCTCGCGATCGCTTCGAACGCCGCGAGCTCGTTGAGAGGCGGCAGCTTGCGGAATTTCATGAGGGGGAGGGGAGGTCCTTCCAATGCTGCGGGTTCGCGAGCGGCGTGCGGTTCATCGGCGGCCTCATGTGTTCGGCGTGCGCGCTGCCGATAGTCACGCAGTTGGTCGGGCGGCGTCAATCGGCTCGTGAACAGCGAAACGCGCGCTTACTTGTTACCACGATTAACAAGAGTCCTTAATAAGTATCGCTACACGCCTCGACGGCGAAGCCCGATGATCGCTCCCGTGGCAGACCGGTTTCAAGGGATGCCAGCCGGGTCGCAGTCACCCGGTCCACAAGGCGCGATTCCCGTGCCCAAGATTGCTCCGTTCCCATGGAAAGGAGTATCGAAGTGGACAATAAAACTGCATCCATCGCCGCCGGCGTGACGCTCGGCTCACCGCCGAAAGCACCTGCAGCACGCACCGAGCGCCTGTTGACGGCGCCGATCGTCCCGACCTTGCTGCGTCTGGCAGCGCCCAACGTGCTCAATCTGCTGGCGATCGTCGGGATGATCACGTTCGACGGCATCTTCATGGGCAGGCTCGGCGCCGACGCGCTTGCCGGGGTATCGCTGGTCTTTCCTTTCGTGATGTTCATGCAGCACGCGGCGGCGAGCGGGATGGGAGGCGGCGTGTCGTCGGCGATCGCGCGCGCGCTGGGAGCGGGGCAGCGCGATCGCGCGAATGCGCTCGCGATTCATGCGCTCATGCTCGCCATCGGCGTGTCGGCTGTCGCCACCGCTTCGATGCTCCTGTGCGGCCCCGCGGTGTATCGCGCGATGGGCGGGCAGGGACCCGTTCTGACGGCGGCGCTGGCGTACTCGAACGTCGTGTTCAGCGGAGTGACCGCGATCTGGGCGCTCAATATCGTCGCGAGCATCGTGCGCGGAACCGGAAACATGGGGCTGCCTGCCGCGGTAATCGTCGGCAGCGTGCTGGCGCATGTCGTGTTGTCGTCGACCGTGATCTTCGGATGGGGTCCGGTACCCGCGCTCGGTCCCGCCGGCGCGGGCTGGGGGCTGATCATCTCGTTCAGCGCCGGCACCGCAGTGCTGCTCGCTGCGCTGCGCAAGCCGACGTCCCTGGTGACATTGCAGCTTCGCGGCGCGTCACTGCAGTGGAAGCTGTTCGCGGAGATCCTCAAGGTCGGCGTCCCGGGCATGTGTAACGTCGCGCTCACCAACCTGTCGGTCGTCATCCTGACCGGAATCGCCGGCCGCCTGGGGCGGGAAACCGCGATCGGCTACGCGCTCGGCGCGCGCCTGGAATACATCCTCATCCCGCTCGCATTCGGTTTCGGCACCGCGATCGTGGCGATGGTCGGGACCAACTGGGGCGCGAAGCAGTTCGAGCGCGCCCGCCGGATCGCGTGGGTCGGAGGCGCGACCGTCGCGCTGACCTGCGGCGGGATCGGATTGTTCTTCGGGTTGTTCGGCGAGCTCTGGATGGGTCTTTTCACCGAAGACGCCGGGATCGTTCGCTCAGGCGCTTCGTATCTGGCGATCGTCGGGCCGGCCTATGGGTTCTACGGCCTCGGGATGGGTTTGTATTTCGCGACACAAGGCCTCGGACAGGTATTGCCGACGGTAGCCGCGAACGGTGCGCGCTTTCTGTTCAGCACGGCGGCCGGCGTGGCAGCGATCGTCTGGCTCGACGCTGGAGCGACCGGCTTTTTCGCGGCGATCGCCGGAGGGTTCCTGCTTTACGGCGTACTGACGGTGTGGGCGCTGCTTGCCGTCAGCGCGCCTCCCGCGGCAGCTCAAAGCCGCATTCGCTCCCGAGCGACGCCGGCTCGCCTGTCGAGGCTGCGGCGATGAGCACCAGCCGATTCACGCGCGCCGGGCGTTGCGCCCTCGCGATCCTTCTCACCGCGGCAGTCTGCGGATGCTCGAATGAGGGTGCAACGGTGATCCGCTCGAAGCTCACGAGCGAGAACGACAAAGCGATCCGGTCATCGGAAACCGCGGGCCGAGCGCGTTACGCCGACCTTCTCGACAAGCACCAGACGAGCGACCGGCACGTGCTGCGGATGCGCGCGGACGAGGCGCGGCACCGGCTGTGGGTGCTCACCGTCGAGCGCGTCTACGTCTACGACACCGAAGCGCTCACGCTGATACGGCGGATCAAACTACCCGACTGGTCGATGGTCGACGTCGACTTCATGTGTCCGCCCGACATCGTGCTCGACCGGCGAGGAACCGCGTTCGTGTCCAGCAACGTTGAACCGAGGTTGTTTCAGATCGGGCCGGATTTCGAGACGAGCGAACACCAGCTCCGCCTGATTTCCGGAAAACAGCTCGAGATCGGCTTTGGCTCACTGGTCTTCGAACCCGATGGATCACTCTTCGGGATGAGCGCAGTCGCCGGGCTGGTTTTCAGGATCGACCTCGCAGGCGCGAATGCGACGGAGGTGGTCTCGCCGCGTCCAAGGACCGGCGGGTGCGCGCTTGCGCCCGGGACGCTCTCGTGAAGGAGGCCTGCGAACGAGGGCGCGTGCCCAGCCGTCGGACAGGCTCAGGACAATCCCGTCAAAGATGAACCGCTGCCGTTCCCCTTCGACCGCGTGGCGGCGCCACGCTCAGGGCGAACGGGGGGAGCATCCGTTCGTGCTGAGCTTGTCGAAGCATGAACGCCTGCCGTTCCCTTCGACCGCGTGGCGGCGCCACGCTCAGGGCGAACGGAAAACGCAGCGCGACAATCAGGTAAGGCCCCGGCAC
>JAQGNC010000049.1 GCA_028292065.1 Betaproteobacteria bacterium | reverse complement strand
CGACGTGCGTGTCTCCACGATCCCCACCGGACACGGCGAGCGCGTGGTGCTGCGCCTCCTCGACAAGCAGGCAGGACGCCTCGACCTTTCGCGCCTCGGCATGGACGAAGCGACCTCGTCGCAGATGGACGCGCTCATCCGGCAGCCGCACGGCATCGTGCTCGTGACCGGTCCTACCGGGTCAGGCAAGACGACCACTCTCTATGCGGCGCTGTCGCGGCTGGACGCCGGCTCGCTCAACATCATGACGGTCGAGGACCCGATCGAGTACGACCTCGACGGCGTCAACCAGACCCAGATCAACACGCGCATCGAGATGACGTTCGCGCGCGCGCTGCGAACGATCCTGCGCCAGGATCCGGACGTCATCATGATCGGTGAGATCCGCGATCTCGAAACCGCGCAGATCGCGGTGCAGGCGAGCCTCACCGGGCACGTGGTGTTCGCCACGTTGCACACGAACGACGCGGTGAGCGCAGTCACCCGGCTGGTCGACATGGGTGTCGAGCCTTTCCTGCTCGCGTCTAGCCTCATCGGGGTAGGCGCCCAGCGCCTGGTGCGCCGCCTGTGTCCCGACTGCCGCAAACCCTACGCTGCCGATGCGTCGCAGTTGCGTGCGCTGGGATTGCTGCCGCGCGCCGGCACGTTCTATACGGCGCAGGGCTGTGTGTCGTGCAGCCGCTCGGGTTACCGCGGGCGCACCGGCATCTACGAGCTCGTCACGGTCGACGACGCGCTGCGCCGTCTCATCCACGATCGCGCGTCCGAGCAGACCTTGCGCGAGCACGTCGTGCGCCACGGCATGTGTTCGCTGCGCGAGGACGGCATGCGCTGGGCTGCCGCGGGGGTGACGAGCCTCGAGGAAGTCCTGCGCGTCACTCGCGAGTAGCCGGATGGCTGCGTTTCGCTACCAGGCGCTGAATGCAACCGGCGGCACGGTGTCCGGGGTGCTGCACGCCGACAATGCGCGACAGGCGCGGAGCCAGCTGCGTGCGCAGGGACTGCTGCCTTCCGCCGTCGACGCGGTGGGCACTCACGAGCGCGCGGTGCGGCGCGCGCGCCGTATCTCCCCTGCAGAGTTGAGCCTGCTCACTCGCCAGCTCGCCACCCTGCTCGCGTCCGGCCTCACGATGGAACAGTCGCTGACGGCACTCGTCGACGACGCCTCACAGCCGTTCACGCGCGAAGTGTTGGCGGGCGTGAAGGCCGAGATCACCGCGGGCCTGTCGCTGGCGGGGGCGCTCGGCGTTTACGCCGGAAGCTTTCCCGACTTCTACGTCGCACTCGTGCGCGGCGGCGAGGAATCCGGCGCGCTCCCGCTGATGCTGCAGCATCTCGCCGACTACCTCGATGCGCGCCAGGCGCTGAAACAGAAGACGATGCTCGCGCTGCTTTACCCCGCGCTCGTGAGCGTCGTGGCGATCACCATCGTTACGGGCCTCCTCATATACGTAGTGCCGCAGGTGGTCCAGGTGTTCCAGCAATCGCGGCAAAGCCTGCCGCTGCTTACGCGCGCGCTGATCGTCCTGAGGGATTTCCTGCGCGGCGCGTGGCCTTATCTGCTGGGCGCCGCCATCGGCGCCGCGGTCGCGGCACGCTACGCGCTGCGGCGCGAGGCGCTCAGGCTGCGCTGGCACGCGTGGCTGCTGCGCGTGCCCGTGGTGGGCCCGCTGATCCGCGGCGTGAATACCTCGCGTTACGCGAGCACCCTCGCGATCCTGGTGACCGGCGGCGTGCCCCTGCTTTCCGCACTCGATTCGTGCGCACGCGTCATGAGCAACAAGGTGATCGCGAACGCGATCGAACAGACGATGGCGCGCGTGCGCGAAGGGGTGAGCCTCGCGCGCGCCATGGGTGAAACGCGCGAGTTTCCGCGCCTGCTCGTCCACCTCGTCGCGAGCGGCGAAGTGAGCGGAAAGCTCGAAGAGATGCTCGAGCGCTCGGCGCAGCTCGAGCTGCAGACGCTCGAGCGGCGCCTCGCGGTATTCCTGACCGTGCTCGAGCCCGTGATGATTCTGGTCATGGGCGGCATCGTGCTCATGATCGTGCTGGCGATCCTGCTTCCCATCATCGAGATCAATCAGCTCGTGCACTGATCGACGCGATCCATCTTTCGCGCCCCCGTCCGTAGTGTGGAGTTCCCACGACAGTTTCGTGAAAGGACCCCGCGTCCATACTGGGGCGTAACAAAAGCAGCACTGCGCCGCACGCGGCGACAGCTCCTTCAGAGCAGACGTCGCAACGACCCGGCGCTCACTTGACCGTGCGTCACAAATCGACCGGGAGGATTAATGAGCAAGAGATTCAAGGCATTGGGTGCCGCTTTGGCGGGCACAGTCATACTGGCGGGATGTCCATTCGACAGCAACAATAACAACAGCACAACGACATCGTCGGGACCGGCCTTGTCATCGATCGTCGCGGTACCGGGCATTACGAGCACGGTCGTGTATTCGTTCGATCTGAGCGCAACCGATCCGGCGACCGGGCTCTATTACGTCACCGACCGCACGAACAAGTCGATCGACGTTATCAATTCCGCGAACAACACCACCGTCACCCAGTTCACTCCCGGCTTCGCCGGCTGCCGAAACGCTGCCGGCGCGCCCGTGCTCGGGTGCGGCGCAGGTACCGTGAACGATCGCTCCGGTCCGGACGGTCTCGACATCGTGCCGGCGAACGCGGTCACAACCGTCAAGACCCTCTATGCGGGCGACGTCAATGCGATGTTCGTGCTCAATGCCGCCACGGGCGCGCTCATCAACAAGATCGTGATCAACGGCCTTTCGCCGGGTGGGGCTGTCCTGACCGGCGTCAACACGTCGGGGCTGCGCGCGGATGAAGGCTGCTTCGACGGCGACGACAACATCGAAGCGATCTCGAGCCCGGGTGAAAATCCGCCATTCATGACTTTCATCGACACGTTCAACCAGAAAGTCATCGCGACGGTGTACTTTCCGTCGATCGGCCTCGAGGCCTGCGTGTACGACTCGACCACCAAGCGGTTCTACGTCAACAACGACGGCAGCGGAACAAACCCGCGCGGCGAAGTCGACGGCGTACCGGCCTCGAGCATCGTAGCCGTGCGAGCAGCCGAAACCACGACGTGGCCGGGTGGCACGCAGTACGTCTTTCCCGGTACCTTCCCCGCGGGCCAGAATCCCGCCCCGGCAGGCGCGACCGCGCTTCCGGCCGTCGCTCCGGGCACCATCGTGGTTCAGCCTCTGAACGCATGCGATCCGACCGGTATCACGCTCGGGGCGGGCACCGACCTCGCGGTGATGTGCAGGCAGGGCAACGTCGGCGAGTTCCTGACCTTCCAGATCTACAACAAGACGACGCTGGGTGCGACCAATCCGCCGGTCGCGAATCTGAACGCCGGCGGTGGCGACCAGATCACCTACGACGCGACGACGAACCGGTATTATCTGGCCGACAGCCGGTGGACCGCGAGCGGGTTGTCGTGCGGAGCCGGCAGCGCCGCATGTCCGCTGACGCCGGTGCTGACGATCGTAGACGCGACAGCCAGGACCGTCGTGGCGAGATTGCCGGACGGCAACAACTCGCACTCGATCGGGGTGGTGAACGGATTCGCGTACTCGCCGTTCACGGCTCCGACGGTGGCCGGGGGCGGTGCGGGATTCGACCCGAGCAACAACGGCGGGATCGCAATCTATAAAACGCAGTAATCTTCAGCAGGCCTGATCGAGGCCGATCAGAGACCAGAAGAAAGGCCGGGGTTTTCCCCGGCCTTTGCTCGTACACTGCCGGGGGCTTTCCCCGGCTCTTTTTTCGTACGCGCCCTTCGCAAAGCCGGACTATCCCTCCCCGCCGAGCTCCTTCTGGAGATTGGCGATGTTCGTCTGGTGCACGCGTATGCGGTCTTCGTAACGCTTGAGCGCCGCGGGCGGCGGGGCCGCGGCGCCGACGCGCACCTGCCTGGCCTCGACCATCTCGCGGATCGCATCGGCAAGCGCCCTCTGCTCCTCGATGAGCTCGCGCTTGAGAATTTCCCTGCGCGCGAGGTCGCGCCGCTTCTGGGTCTTCGCGTCGACGCGCGGGAAATCGGCCGGGGAGGCGTATTCGTCGGTGCGCGGAGCCGCGCGCTTCACGTATCCACGGGACAGCGGGAAGTCCACGCATTCGCGCCGCTTGGCGGACTGCGGGTCGTAGTTGAACGCCTTGTTGCCGTCGGCTTCGGTGCACAGCCACGGCTCGGCAATCGCCGGGGAGCCGGCCACTGCCAGCAGTATCAGAAAGCCACGTCTCATCAGGTTCCTCCGCTGGTCAGACAAGACCGTGCGCGTATCGGTTCGCTCGCGGTCGCCCGGGCAGCGAGTTCGGATAAACTCCGGCGATGATAAAAATCGAGGGGCGCGCGGCCGTGCTCGGAGAGCTCTGGTTCGACGAGCCCGTTCCCGAAAAACCGGGCGTCGATATCCTCGCGGTGCACCAGCGCCCCGCACCGATCGAAGGCCGCGACTGTACCCTGTTTCTGACGCTCGTGAACGACCTCACGGCCGCGGAAGACGATTTGTTGGCGGCGTGCGGCGAAAACAATCGCTACAAGATCGGCCGGGCGCGCAATCGCGATCAGCTCGAATTCCGGCACGTCGACGATCCCGGCGCCGAGCTCGACGCTTTCTGCGCGTTCTACGACGCTTTCGCGGCGCAAAAAGGTCTTCCCGGTGCGTATCGCAAAGGCCTGCGCGCGGCGTGCGACGCCGGGCGCCTCGCGCTCACCTGCGCCACTCGCGAAGGCAAGGTGCTGGTCTGGCATGCCTACATGACCGACGGCCGCAGCGCGAGCCTGCTGCACACCGCGTCTCACTTTCGCGGCGTGGACAAGT
>JAQGNC010000045.1 GCA_028292065.1 Betaproteobacteria bacterium | reverse complement strand
CGCGAGAGGCGCTCGATAGCGCGTACGAAGCGGCCGGACGCGCGCGCGTGCCGGCGCTCGTGGCCGAGGTGGCGGAGGCGCGGGCTGCGCTCGATCGTCCTGCCGCCCGGCGCCTCATCGAAGGCTTTGAGCATGCACTGCGCCTCGACGAGGTCGCAGCGCTCCTGGCCTCGGGCGCGCTGGTCGTCGATGCCTGCCGTCGAGGCTTGCGCACCGGCACCGCGTGGCTGCCGCTGGCGCGCCGGCCGGTGCTGTTCGCGCTGGCGCGCGCGCTCGGGGAAGGCTGGCCTGGCGATGTCGATCGGCACGCCTTGATCGCGTGCGCATTCAACACCCGCCGCCCCGACGAAACGCATCGAGCGCGCCTGCGGGTCGAGATCGGCCGCCTGCGCGCGCTTATCAAAGGTCTCGCGAACATCGAGGCCACGGAGCGAGGCTTCGTCCTCAGCGCGCATGGTGGGCATGCCATCGTCGTTCTGGTGCCGCCCATCGATGGCGATCAGGGCTCATTGGTGGCGCTGCTCTCCGACGGTGCGGCATGGTCGACATCCGCCCCGGCGCTGGCGCTGGGCGCCAGCCAGCGCACCGTCCAGCGCGCGCTCGTCGAGCTTGAGACCGCCGGAACGGTGCGCTCGATCGGGCGCGCTCGCGCGCGTCGCTGGCTGTCGCCGCCGCTCACCGGATTCACGACGATCTTGTTACTCCCCACAGCGCTCCCGCCTGAGTAGCATGGTCTTGCGGCCCGATCCGAGGCGCGACACAAGGAACCAGGCGATGAACCGCAAGACAGAAAAAGGCAAGACCGAAACACCCGCAATCCATGGCGCCGAGATCGTGCGCGAATACGGCCCCTTCGCCGGCGCCGACCGCATACACGGCGTCACCCACGACGGCAGCCGCGTCTGGGCCGCGACCGGGGCGAAGCTGATTGCCTTCGATCCCGGGAGCGGCGAGCCCACGCGCACGCTGGACTGTGCCTGCGACGCCGGCACTGCCTTCGACGGCACGCACCTCTACCAGATCGCCGAAGCGCGCATCGACAAGATCGATCCCGCCACCGGTGACGTGGTCGCGTCGATTCCTGCGCCGGGCAGCGGGAGCGACTCGGGGCTCACCTGGGCCGAGGGCAGTCTGTGGGTGGGGCAGTACCGCGATCGCAAGATCCACCGGATCGATCCCGCGACCGGCAAGGTCATGCGCACCATCGAGTCCGACCGCTTCGTCACCGGCGTGACCTGGGTCGACGGCGAGCTGTGGCATGGGACCTGGGAAGGGGACGAGAGCGAGATCCGGCGGATCAACCCTTCGAGCGGAGCGGTGCTCGAGCGGCTGACGATGCCGAGCGGCGGCGGCGTCAGCGGGCTCGAGTCCGACGGTGCAGAGCTCTTCTACGCCGGCGGCGGACCGAGCGGAAAGGTCCGCGCCGTGCGACGTCCGAAACATACGAAATCGTGATCACGAGGAGCACACATGACTACCGCCATTGCCGAAGCGAGCACTGTGAACCACGCCGTCGTATCCAGGGACCTATGGATTGCCGAGCGCAAGACGCTGCTTGCGCGCGAGAAGGAACTGACGCGCCTGCGCGATGAGATCGCGCGCGAGCGCCGCGCGCTCCCGTGGGAGCGCGTCGGGAAGAACTACGTCTTCGACGCGCCCGAGGGCCGGCGCACGCTCGCCGAGCTGTTCGAAGGCCGCAGCCAACTGCTGGTGCAGCACTTCATGTTCGCGCCGGGGTGGCAGCAAGGCTGCAAGAGCTGCTCCTATATGGCCGACCACAACGACGGCGCGAATGCCCACCTGGCGCAGCGCGACGTCACGCTGCTGGCCGTCTCGCGCGCGCCGCTGGCCGAGATCGAACGCTTTCGCAGCCGCATGGGCTGGCAGTTCAAGTGGGTGTCCTCGTTTGCCAACGACTTCAACCGCGATTTCGGCGTCACTTTCACGCCGGAAGAAAAGGCCAGGGGCGAGGTCTACTACAACTACGCGATGCAGCCTTTCCCGCAGGAGGAAGCGCCCGGGATCAGCGTGTTCTACAAGGACGACGCGGGCGATGTCTTTCACACCTACTCGACCTTTGGTCGCGGCGTCGAAGTGATGATGGGGGCGTACAACCTCCTGGACCTGACCCCCAAGGGCCGCGACGAGGACCATCTGAGCTACACCATGGAGTGGGTGCGTCACCATGACCGCTACGAGCCGGCGCCGGCGGCAAAGGCAGCGCCGGCGGCCGGTTCGTGCTGCGCAGCGCAAGGCTGAACCACGACGATACCGGTTGCGAGCCGCGCAAAGCCTATGTACGGTATGCGAGCTTCGCTACATCGACCCGAGCAACCGGAGCCCTATGATTCCTGTATTCCGCTGTACTACCGCCTGTCTATGCGGCGTCCTGCTGTTGTCCGGCGCCGCGGCAAGCGCGCAAGGCTATCCGGTGAAGCCGATGCGCTTCATCGTGCCGTTCCCCGCGGGTGGCTTCTCCGACGTTCTGGCGCGCCTCATCGGACAAAAGCTGACTGAGCAGCTCGGGCAACCCGTCGTGATGGATAATCGCCCCGGCGCCAGCGGTAATATCGGCGCCGAAGCGGTCGCGCGAGCGGCCCCTGACGGTTACACCCTGCTCAGCACGAGCACGAATTTCGTGACGAACCCGGGGCTGTTCAAAAAGCTGCCGTTCGATCCGGTGCGCGACTTCACTCCGATTACCCTGATCTCCGACAACGCCCTGCTCGTGACCGTCCATCCTTCGATGTCAGTGCGCACCGTGAAGGAACTGATCGCGCTCGCGCGGGCGCGCCCGGGCGAGATCAACTTCGCGTCCTCGGGGCCCGGCACGACGCCGCATCTCATCGGCGAGCTGATCAACCTGCAGGGCAAGGCGAACACCGTTCACGTGCCATATAAAGGCGGCGGCGCGCAGATGACGGCGATCTTGAGCGGTGAAGTCGCGGTCGCCTTTCCGTACATCACGCCCGCCCTGCCCCACCTCCGCAGCGGGCGCATTCGTGCGCTCGCCGTCAGCACCGCCAAGCGCGCGTCGATGCTGCCCAACCTGCCGACGGTGGCGGAGTCCGGGCTGCCGGGCTTCGACGTGAGCGGGTGGCTCGGACTTTCCGGTCCTGCGAAGCTGCCTGCGGAGATCGTGAACCTGCTGCAGACTAGAATCGCGCAGTCGCTGCGCGAGCCTGCCGTGCGCGAGCAATTCAGGAGTCAGGGTGCGGACCCGGTCGGCAGCTCACCGGAGGCCTTCGCGTCCTTCATTCCCGCGCAGATCGACAAGTGGACCAGCGTGATCAGGCAGGCGGGAATCGTTCCGCAATAGTTTCAGCGTTGCACAGGCGGCGCAGCCGCCGCCGTTATTCGCCAATGGACAATAAGACATGAATAGCCGCAGTCAGACCGAAACATTGTTGCCCGTGACGCTCGGCAGCGGGCGTGTGCCTTACGCGCGCGGCATACGCGCCGGCGGATGGATATTCGCGTCGGGCGTCATGGCCGCGGATTTCGAGCGGGGCTTCGCGCTCGACGTCGCCGGCGCAGGCGACCTCAGGGGAGAACCCAGGGCCTATCGCGAGGCCGCCCGCATGTACGCACGCGCGCACGAGGTGCTGCACGCCGCCGGCGCGGACTTTTCCAACGTGGTGAGAACCGATCAGTACTACCCCGACTGGCGCGCGGTACCGTTTCTTCACCAGGCGCGGCGTGAATACTGCGGCAGTTACATCGCGCCGAGCACCTCCATACTCGAGCCCGCGCTCCTGCTGCCCGAGGCCGGCATGCAGATGGACGTGATCGCGATCGACCCGCGGCGCAGCCCGCCGGCGAAGGCGCTGGTCCCGGACGGTCTGGATCTGCCGTCGACGTCGTCATTCATACCCGTGGTCACGGTCGGCGACTTCGTTTTCGTCGCCGGATTTCTCGCCGCGTGGAAGCCCGGCGATCTCGGCGGCATCGCACCGGAGGCGCAGGTGCCGGCCGGGCACCTGTGGAAAGGCAACCGCATACAGCTCGAAGCCGACTACATCATCCGCAACAAGCTCGTGCCGGCGCTCAAAGGCGCAGGCTCGTCGTTGTCGAACGTCGTGAAAGCGCAGGTCTACCTCGCGGACATCAACGACGTCCCCGCGTTCAACCAGATCTGGCGCAAGCATTTCGGCGAGCGGCCGCCCGCCGTGACTTTCGTGCCGACCCTGAATCCCGGCTTCGCGATCGCCGACGCCCGGTGCGAGATCAACCTGATCGCCTTGAGGGATGGCGGCACGACGCGCGGAGAATCGATAACGCCGGGCGGCGTCACGCCCGCGTGCACCGGCATGCCCGTCGCGGTTCGCGCGGGCGACCTGCTGCTCTTCTCAGGCATGATCGCAGCCGATCGTGACGGCCTCGTACCGGGCGCACGCGTCGACCCGCGCCAGCCCTATTTTGGCAGCGGCATCGAAGCGCAGATGTCTTTCATGCTCGATGCCGCCGAGAAAACCTGTGAAGCTGCCGGGACATCGCTCCGCAACGTGGTGCGCATCCAGCAATTCCACACCGACCTGAACGAGTTCTACCCCGCGTGCAAGGTCTGGCAGCAGCGCCTGCCGGGGCAATCGCTCCCGTTCTCCGCGGTGCAGGTACCGGGGCCTTTGCTCATGCTTGGCTGCACCGTGCAGCTCGATCTCTGGGTGTATGCGCCGACAGCCTGACCAGCGTCGCACCCTCTTCATTTGTCACCGCAGCGCGAGATCGCAAAGGTATCGACATGAACTGGTTCATTCTCGTGCTTGCCGGGTTGTTTGAAATCGGGTGGGCGATCGGACTCAAGTACACGGAAGGCTTCACACGCCTGTGGCCCACTGTCGCCACGGTGCTCGCAATGGCGATCAGCGTCGTCCTGTTAGGCATCGCGATGAAATCACTTCCGATCGGCACCGCCTATGCCGTCTGGGTCGGCGTCGGCGCTGTCGGTACCGCGATACTCGGGATCGTGCTGCTCGGCGAGCCCGCGAATGCAGGCCGGCTACTGAGCCTCGCGCTTATCGTTGCAGGGATCGTCGGTCTGAAAATGGCCACCCCGGGCTGACGGTTCATTCCAGCCGGCGCTGCTGCCGGCACTACTTTGTTTTTATTTAGATTGTAAGAGCTCAAGAATTAAATTGAGTTTCGTATTTTGTTTATTT
>JAQGNC010000035.1 GCA_028292065.1 Betaproteobacteria bacterium | reverse complement strand
TTGCCGGTAGAGCGGCTGCAATCCGCGTACGCCGTTTGCGCCCGAAGCGATGCGATGCGAAGGAGCGGCGTGGTACTTTCGAAAGCAGCGGTGTGGCGGTGGCTGCGAAAGCGCAGGGACGTGACTTTCGCCGTGGCGATTTTCAGTCTCACGCTGATCGGCATCATCTGGGGCACAGTCGTCGCCGAGCGACGCGCCGAAAAAAGCGAAGCGATCGCGGGCGCCATCAAGCAGAACTCCAATCTCGCGGTGGCGTACGAGGAGCACGTCGTGCGCACGCTCAAAAGCCTCGACGCGGTCACGCTCTTCATCCGCTATGAATACCAGGAGCATGGCCGCGCGATGGACATGGCGCGCTACATCGCCGGCGGCGTCGTCGACCCGAAGCTTTTCAGCATCCTGAGCGTCGTCGACGAGAACGGCGACATCGTGCTGAGCAGCAGGAAAGTGCCGCCGACGAATTACCGCGATCGCGATTATTTCCGGTCGCAGCTGCAGCGCCACGCCGACGAGCTCTACATCGGCAAGCCGGTGCTGGGGCGGATCTCGCACACCTGGCAGATCCCGCTCTCGCGCCGCATCCTCAAAGGCGACGGCAGCTTCGGCGGCATCGTCGTGGTGTCGGTGGACCCCGGCTATTTCACCCGCTTCTACCAGAAAGCCGATCTCGGCAAGGAAGGCCTCGTCATACTCGTCGGCCTCGACGGCATCGTCCGCGCCCGCCGCGCCGGGCAGGAGCTGAGCTTCGGCGAAGACATTTCGGTCAGCAACCTGCTCGCACAGCGCGCGAGCAGCCCCACCGGCAATTTTCTCGATCGCGACAGCCCGGGCTCGCCCGCGCGCTACGTGAGCTATCGCACGCTGCCTGAATATCCGCTGGTCGTGGCGGTCGGCGCAGCGGAAAGCGACGTCCTGGCGGGTTTCGTGCAGAACATCGCGCGCGCCGAGCGCGTGGCGCTGCTGGTCACTTTCGTCATCGCGGTGTTCGCGGCGCTGCTGATACTCGCGGTGCTGCGCCAGAAGCGCGTCGCGGCCGCGCTCGCGGAGGACATCTCGGTTCGCAAGCGCCTCGAGACCGAGCTTCGAGCGATGGCGACGACCGACATGCTCACCGGGCTGCCGAACCGCCGCCATTTCCTCGCGCGCCTGCACGAGGAGCACGCGCGGCTGGGCCGGCAGGACGTGCAGCACGCGGCGGTGCTGATGCTCGACCTCGACCACTTCAAGCGCATCAACGATACCTTCGGCCATGCCACCGGCGACGCGGTGCTCGCGCACGTGGCGTCGCTCATCTGCGGCGAGATCCGCTCGATCGATACTGCGAGCCGCCTCGGCGGTGAAGAGTTCGCGGTGATACTCACCGGCGCGACCGACACCGCGGCGCTCGAGTTCGCCGAGCGCCTGCGCAAGAAGATCGCGAGCTCGCCGACCGTGCACGAAGGCCACGCGGTCGCGGTCACCGTGAGCATCGGCATCGCGGCGATGACCGCGCGCGACACGGCGGCGGAAGCGGCGCTCGCGCGCGCCGACACCGCGCTGTACCGCGCCAAGCAGGCCGGGCGCGACCGCAGCGAGCTCATCACCGACCGCAGCGCGGTCACTTCGAAGTAAACGAGAACCGCGCCGTCCGCTGGGCCCATCGGGACCGGGAGCGGCGCTTTAGCTACAGCGATGTCGAATCCTTACGTGATCTATTACGGCTGGCTGGCCGACGACGAATCCGGCGCGCCCAACGATGCCGCGAAACGCATCGCCGCGGCGCGCGCGCCGCTGCTCGTCGCTGCGTACTGGACCGAGCCCAGGACTCACCGCAGCCTGAGCGATGAGGTGCTCGCGCTGATGCACGCCGCAGGGACCGAGGTGTACGCGTACGTGCGCACCGGGTGGGGCAGCGCCGACCTGCAGCAGGCCAAAGCCGCGGCGTCGGCGTATCTCGCCGGCGGCGCGGACGGCGTCTTCCTCGACGAAACCTTCAATTTTCTCGACAGCTCGAAGCTGCTGTACTACCGCGCGCTCGCGCAGCTCGTGCGGGGCGCGGGAAAAAAGCTGATCGCGAATCCCGGCGTCTCGCGCTGCGGCGAAGAGATCATGAGCGTCGCCGACCGCGTGATGATCGAGCACGAGTGGCGCAGCTTCGGCGCGCACAGCGCGTGGCGCTCGCGCTATCCGGCCGAGCGCTTCATGGCGGTGTCGAGCAACGAGGAAAGCGGAATGGGTTATCCGCTCCAGCGCGAGCGCGCGATCGAAGACACGCGCGAAGCGTGGAGCGCGGGAATCGGCTGGCACACGAGCACCGACCGCTACGTCCGGCTCCCCGACTGGTTCGACGATTACATGGCGGCGGTCACCGCGCAGGCTCGAGTCCGTTCGCCCTGAGCAGAGCCTGCCCTGAGCCTGTCGAAGGGCGCAGTGCGCCGCGAAGGGGAACGGTCGCGGCGCGACGTGACGTCCGTTCGCCCTGAGCAGGCGCAGTGCGCCGCAGTCGAAGGGGAACGGTCGCGGCGCGACGTGCCGGGGCGAGGTGGGCTATCCTGCGCACTCGTCACCACACGACCACCGGGAGCTTCGATGCACGCCTTACGCACCATTGCCGCGATCGCCGCACTCCTCGCCGTCACGGGCGCAGCCGATGCGGCCCAGGCGTATCCCACCCGTCCGATCCGCATCGTCGTCGCGTATCCGCCTGCCGGCGCGACCGACATCCTCGCCCGCATCATCGGGCAGAAGATGAACGAGGCGTGGGGCCAGCCGGTGATCGTCGAAAACCGTCCCGGCGCGAACGGGAACATCGGCACCGAGTACGCCGCCAGGGCGACGCCCGACGGCCACACCTTCCTGATGACGACCGCGGGGCCGCACGGGATCAACCCGAGCCTCTATCGCAAGCTCGGCTACGACGCGGTGAAGGACTTCGCGGCGGTCAGCCTCGTCGCGCTCGTGCCGAACATCCTCGTCGTCAACAACGCGTTGCCGGTCAAGGACGTGCAGGGGCTGATCGCGTACAGCAAAGCGAACCCGGGCAAGCTGAGCTACGGCACGCCAGGCGCCGGCAGCACCGCGCATCTGTCGATGGAGCTTTTCAAGTCGATGACCGGCGCGAGCCTCGTGCACGTGCCGTACAAAGGCAGCGCGGGCGTGCTCACCGACATCATGGGCGGGCAGATCGCCGCGACGATGGACAACATCCCGCCGTACCTGCCGCAGGTGAAAGCGGGCAAGATCCGCGCGCTCGCGATATCGACCGCGAAACGCTCGCCCGCGATACCCGAGCTGCCCACCGTCGCCGAAGCCGGTGTGCGCGGCTACAGCTCGGGCGCGTGGTTCGGGCTCGTTGCGCCCGCGGCCACGCCGAAAGAGGTCGTCGCGAAGCTGTCCGCCGAGACCGCACGCATACTCCAGCTGCCCGACGTGAAAGGGCGTCTTACGGAGCTCGGCGCCGAACCGATCGGCAGCACGCCCGAGCAATTCGGCGCACACATCAAAGCCGAGATCGCCAAGTGGGGCAAAGTCATCAGGGAAGCGAACGTCGAGCTGCAGTGACGAGGCGGCTGCAACCTGTACGCGGCCAGTGAAAGCAGCACCATGAGCGGTGCGAGTACTACCCATCGGGTGTTCGGCACCATCGTCAACTGCGCTTTACCGCTGAACCATGAGCGGGTTGCGGCTCGCACCGCGCGCCGAGGCTCGGGCGTTGGTTGGCGCCGCACTCGTACCAGTCCCTGGTCGAGTTGACCACGCGCACGACCAGCAGCATGACAGGAACCTCGATCAGTACGCCGACCACCGTCGCGAGCGCCGCGCCGGAATGGAAGCCGAACAGGCTGATCGCAGCCGCGACCGCGAGCTCGAAGAAATTGCTGGCGCCGATCAGCGCCGAAGGGCAGGCGACGCTGTGCTTCTCGCCGACCCGGCGATTGAGCCAGTAGGCGAGCGCCGAGTTGAACAAGACCTGGATCAGGATCGGAACCGCGAGCATCGCGATGATCAGCGGCTGGTCGATGATCGCCTCTCCCTGGAACGCGAAGAGCAGGACGAGCATCAGCAGCAGCGCCGCGATCGACCACGGACCGATACGCTGCATGGCCCGATCGAAAACCGCCTGTCCGCGCCGCAGCAGCGTCCGCCGCCACGCCTGCGCGACGATCACCGGGGTCACGATATACAGTCCGACCGAGGTGATCAGGGTTTGCCACGGCACCGTAATCGACGAGATGCCGAGCAGCAGCGCCACGATCGGGGCGAACGCGAAGACCATGATGCTGTCGTTCAGTGCGACCTGCGACAGCGTAAACAGCGGATCGCCGCTCGTGAGGCGGCTCCATACGAACACCATCGCGGTGCAAGGGGCGGCGGCGAGCAGAATCAGTCCTGCGATGTAGCTGTCGGACTGGTCGGCAGGAAGATACGCCGCGAACACGTGGCGAATGAAGATCCAGCCCAGCAGCGCCATGGAGAACGGCTTCACGCCCCAGTTCACGAAGAGGGTCACGCCGATGCCGCGCCAGTGCGACCTGACCTCGTGGAGCGCGCCGAAATCCACCTTCATCAGCATGGGGATGATCATCACCCAGATCAGCACGCCCACGGGCAGATTGACCTCGGCGATCTCGAGCCTGCCGATCGCCTGGAACACCTCGGGGAACAGCTGGCCGACTGCGATGCCGGCCACGATGCACAGGAACACCCAGATCGTGAGGTAGCGCTCGAAGACGTTCATGGCGGGCGCCGGAAGCAGGGGCGCGGCGGCGCCGGAAGTGGCGTTCATCGTACCGGCTCAGCTTTTCGAGATCGATCGCAGGCTTTGCTTCAGCTGCGCATCGGTCATCGTGTCGAGCGGAAGCTGGACGAGCTGGAGCATCCGATACGCGATCGCCTGACGTGTGAGCTCGAACGCGAGACGCCCCGCGTCGTCGCCGCCCGCGGCGTGAGACGGATCGGGGTAGCCCCAGTGCATCTGGACCGGGGTGCCGGGCCAGTAGGGACAGGTCTCCCGAGCCGCGCTGTCGCAGACGGTGATGACGATGCGCATAGTGGGCGCGTCGGGCGTCGTGAACTCGTCCCAGCTCTTGCTGCGGAAGCCGCCGGCGTCGACGCCGGCATTGCTCAGCGCTTCCAGCGCGAGCGGGTTGATGCGCCCGCTCGGGGCGCTGCCGGCGCTGTACGCCCGCACGTCCTTGCCGAGGTTTTGTGCGAGATGATTGAGCATCCCTTCGGCCAGCACGCTGCGCGCCGAGTTATGGGTGCACAGGATCAGTACGTTGGTGGTCATTTCAATCCGGAGAGGTGCTGGTTCAGCTGCTGTTGCGGATGTGCTAAGCCGGGATCTTCGCCTCGACATCGCGGTCGGTGACGTGGACGTGAAATCGTGTCACGCGCGGTCCTTGCGTTTGCGCTTGGGCGCCGTCGGAGCGGAGCATCGCCCCAAGGCAGTCTCGACCACCGTCAGACACTCCTGCGGCATTCCCTGGCAGCAGTTGTTGGTCAGGAAGCTCATCAGCGCGGCCATGCGCTCGAAATCAGCGGTGTAGTAGAGGAACCGACCGTCCTGGCGGGAATTGACGAGGCCGGCATGGTTCAGCTCTTTGAGGTGAAACGACAGCGTGGCCGCCGGCACGTCCAACTGCCTGCCGATGACGCCCGCAGCCACGCCTTCGGGGCCGGCTTTCATGAGCAGGCGAAAGACCGAAAGACGCGTGTCCTGAGCGAGGGCGGCAAGAGCCGCGACGGCGTATCTCTGTTCCATAATTCCATTATTATCGAATAGTAGCGCCTCAGTCAAGCAACGTTCACGGTGGCGATCAGAGAATCACCTCACTAAAACCGCGCCCGCCGCAGCCTCAGCGCATTCGTGACCACCGACACCGAGCTGAGCGCCATCGCTGCGCCCGCGAAGACGGGCGAGAGCAGCACGCCGAAAACGGGGTAGAGCACCCCCGCTGCGATCGGTATGCCCAGAGCGTTGTAGCCGAACGCGAACCACAGGTTCTGTCGAATGTTGCCCATTGTCGCCCTTGAGAGCGCACGCGCTCTCGCAATCCCCCGTAAGTCTCCCTTGACCAGGGTTATGCCGGCGCTCTCCATCGCGACGTCGGTCCCGGTGCCCATGGCGATGCCGACGTCCACCTGCGCCAGAGCAGGCGCGTCATTGATGCCGTCGCCCGCCATCGCGACCTTGCGTCCTTCATCCTGCAGCCGCTTCACGTGCTTCGCCTTGTCTTCGGGCAGCACC
>JAQGNC010000027.1 GCA_028292065.1 Betaproteobacteria bacterium | reverse complement strand
TATGAGAGCGGCGGCGTCGAGCTTCGCAGCGACCCGCGGCACAAGGCGGCCAACCCTTACCTCTACCGCATCGACGAAACGCTCGCGTGCTGGCGCCGCATCACGGCGCCGGTGCTGCTCGTCAACGGAAAAGATTCGCACATCCCCGCGTGGCTGAAAGACCACCCCGCGGAGCTCGCGGAGCGCAAAGCGGCTTTCAGGGATTTGCGCGAAGCCGAGCTCGAGGACTGCGGGCACATGATGCATCACGACCAGCCGCAGAGGCTGGCGGAGCTGATCGAGTCATTCCTTTCGACGCAATCGCCGTGAATACGCTCGGTTCAGGCGACCGCTTGCAGCAGGAAATCGACGTGCACGGCGTCGAATGGAAAATCGAGTTTGCCCTCGGGCGTCCTGCGCAGGATGCCGGCTGCAAGAAGCGCGTGCGCGTCACCGTGCACCGCCTTGACGTCGCGTCCGACCCGGCGCGCGGCCTCGCGCAAAGTCATCGGCCCCTGCCCCGCCATTTCCTTGATCAACTGCCAGCGCTTGGCGGTCAGCACCTTCCACAGTAGTTCGGGACTCGCAAAGCTGATTCGGGCGCTCGAATCTGCCTTGCCGCTATTCCACACGCGCACGAAGTCTTTAGCCGCTTCCCGCGGCTCGCGCACGTCAAGCGTTACGGTTTTCATTCAGCCACCTCTCGATATCCGAGAAAAAATCGGCGACGAGCCGCTCGGGCGTCGTGAACCGGTAAGCCTGCTCGACGTCGCCCGCGTGGCGGTGATCGCCCTTGCCGGCCTCGTTGTCGTAGCGCAGCGCACACTCGCCATCGACGATGAGCGCCAGGCGATACTTGTAGCGATGCGCGCTTCCGCGCACCGGCGCCGGAACTTCCCACAGCACCAGCTCTGCAAAGGCCGTCCCGGCAACGACGACACGCTGATCGAACAGCAGCCGCGCTTTCATGTTGGAGAGCGTAACAACGCGCGGCGGGCGTTGTCAAATACTCCAACAGGCGTGGCCAGTAGTTGCAGCGGATCGGCTAAGGACTACCCCCCTCCTCGCCCGTCGGCGCGAGCGTCAGGTACCGCGGCTGCGTCAGCACCTCCGGTTTGAGCACATCGTCGAGCTGCTCTTTCGACATCCACCCTTTCGAGAGCACGAGCTCGTAGACGCTTTTGCCGGTGTCGTGCGCTTCCTTCGCCACTGCGGTCGTGCGCTCGTAGCCGATGTAGGGGTTGAGCGCGGTGACGATGCCAATCGAGTTTTCCACCAGGCGCCGCAGGTGCTCCTTGTTCGCGGTGATGCCTTTGACACAGCGCTCGGCGAGCGTGATGCAGCCGTTGCGCAGATGCTTGAGATCCTTGAACAGGCTGTGCGCGATGATCGGCTCGAACGCGTTCAACTGGAGCTGTCCGCCTTCCGCGGCGAAGCTGACGGTCACGTCGTTGCCGATGACTTCGAAAGCGATCTGGTTCACCACTTCGGGGATCACCGGGTTCACTTTACCCGGCATGATCGACGAGCCGGCCTGCACCGCAGGCAGGTTGATCTCGTTGAGCCCGGCGCGCGGACCTGACGAGAGCAGACGCAAGTCGTTGCAGACTTTGGAGAGCTTCACCGCCACGCGCTTCAACACTCCAGAGACCTGCACGAACGCGCCCGCGTCCTGCGTCGCTTCGATCAGGTTCGTCGCGACGACGAGCTCGATTCCCGTCACTTCCGAGAGCTTGCGGCACACGACCTCCGCGTACTTCGGATGCGCATTGATGCCGGTGCCGATCGCGGTCGCGCCCATGTTGATCTCGTGGATGAGGAGCGCCGCTTCCCGCAGGCGCTGCTCGTCCTCAGAGAGCATGACCGCGTAAGTCGAGAACTCCTGGCCGAGCGTCATCGGCACCGCGTCCTGGAGCTGGGTGCGGCCCATCTTGAGGATATCGTTGAACTCCTCGGCCTTGGCTGCGAAAGCGAGACGCAGCTCGGCCATCGCCTCGCACAAGCGGAAGATGCCGAAGTGCAGCGCGACCTTCACCGCGGTCGGATACACGTCGTTGGTGCTCTGGCTCATGTTGACGTGCTCGACCGGGTGCAGGAATCGGTACTCGCCTTTCTCCTTGCCCATGATCTCGAGGCCGCGGTTGGCGATGACCTCGTTCGCGTTCATGTTGGTCGACGTCCCCGCCCCGCCCTGGATCACGTCGACCACGAACTCCTCGAGCAGCATGCCGTCGCGGATGTCAACGCACGCGCGAGTGATCGCGTTGGTCTTCTCCTCATCGAGGAGCTCGAGCTCGTAGTTGGCGAGCGCCGCGGCTTCCTTCACGCACGCGAGCGCGACCACGAGGTCGGGATAGATCGAGATCGGCGTATCGGTGATCGCGAAGTTCTCGAGCGCACGCAAAGTGTGCACGCCGTAATAGGCATTGGCGGGGACGGAGCGCTCGCCGAGGAGGTCGTGCTCGCGCCGGAAAGGGGAAGAGGTCATTGGGCTACCGCAGTGAAGGGTGAAGGGTGAAGGGTGAAGGGTGAAGGGTGAAGGTGAACGTGATGCCTATAGGCAAACGGCGCGCCGAAGCCGGGTCACCATGCTAGACAACCCCCGGGCCTTCCGCTAGATTGGCGCTGCCAAGTTGTTCAATCTCCATCAACAATCCGGCTCACACGGGGAGAACTGCATGAAACGAACTACGACTCTGGTCTTCGCGATAGCCGCCGCGCTGGGGCTTGCGACGACCGCCTACGCCCAGCAAGCCGGAACGCTGAAGAAGGTGCAGGACACCGGCGCGATCACGATCGGCCACCGCGATTCCTCGATCCCGTTCTCCTACTACGACGACAAGCAGCAGCCGATCGGTTACGCGGTCGAGCTTTGCCAGCGCATCGTCGACGCGGTGAAAACCGAGCTCAAGAACCCGAAGCTCGAGGTGAAATACCAGCTCGTCACCTCCGCCAACCGCATCCCGCTGATGGCCAACGGCACGATCGATCTCGAGTGCGGCTCGACGACCAACAATATCGAGCGCCAGAAACAGGTCGCTTTCACGATCACCCACTTCCTCACCGCCAACCGCTGGGTGACGAAGAAATCGGCGAACATCAAGTCGCTGGAAGACCTCAAAGGCAAGACCATCGTCTCGACTTCGGGCACGACCAACATCAAGCAGGTCACCGAAGTGAACGCGGCCAAGAACCTCGGCATGAACATCATCCCCGCCAACGGTCACGCCGAAGCGTTCCAGATGGTCGAGACCGGCCGCGCGGTCGCTTTCGTGATGGACGACATCCTGCTCTACACCCTGGTCGCCCAATCGCGCTCGCCTTCCGATTACACGATCTCGAGCGACGCGCTGTCGCTGCCGGAACCCTACGGCATCATGCTTCGCCGCGACGATCCCGCTTTCAAGAAAGTCGTCGACAACGCGATGATCCAGATATACAAGAGCGGCGAGATCAACAGGATCTACGACAAGTGGTTCACCAAGCCCGTGCCGCCCAAAGGCATCAACTACAACGTGCCGATGGCGCCCGCCTTCAAGAACGTGGTCGCCAAGCCCACCGACTCGGGCGATCCGAACGCCTACAAGTAAGACGTACTCGGCAACACGGGGGACCCAGCGGTCCCCCTTTCTCTTTATAGGCGCTGCGTGAACTACAACTGGCAGTGGGACGTGCTGCTCCAGACCGCGTCGGACGGTTCCGGCACGTGGCTGCGCTATCTCGTCGTGGGCCTGGGCTGGAGCCTCGCGACCGCGCTCTGCGCATGGATACTCGCGCTCACGATCGGATCGATCGTCGGTGTGCTGCGCACCACACCGATGCCGTGGGTCGTGCGGCTCGGCAATGCGTACGTCGAGATCTTCCGCAACGTCCCGCTGCTGGTCCAGATGTTCCTGTGGTTCTTCGTGATGCCCGAGCTCCTGCCGCAGCAACTCGGCGACGCGATCAAGCAGATGCCGCCGCCGTGGGGGTCGTTCCTGCCGGCGGTGCTGTGCCTGGGGCTCTATACGTCGGTGCGCGTCGCCGAACAGGTGCGAGCGGGCATCCAGTCGCTGCCCCGCGGCCAGGGCATGGCGGCCACCGCCCTCGGCCTGACGCTGCCCCAGACCTATCGCTACGTGCTGCTGCCGATGGGCTTTCGCATCATCCTGCCGCCGCTCACCTCCGAGTTCCTCAACGTCATCAAGAACTCGTCGATCGCGCTCACCATCGGCTTGCTCGAGCTCACCGGCCGCGCCCGCGCCATGCAGGAGATGACGTTCAAGGTCTTCGAAGCGTTCGCCGCCGCGACCGTGCTCTACCTGATCACGAACCTGCTGGTCGTCTTGTTGATGCGCGCCGTCGAGCGCAAAGCGCGGGTGCCGGGCTTCATCGGCAGCGCGCCCCAGAACACCGGCGGGCATTGATGTTCTCCGGCTACGATTTCGACGTCATCCAGCGCTCCCTGCCCTACCTGTTCAGGGAGGGAATGGTCTTCACCCTCACGCTGACGGTGATGGCGATGACGGGCGGCATCATCTTCGGCACGATCCTCGCGATGATGCGGCTCTCGAGCCTGCAGCCGCTGTCGTGGCTCGCCGGCGCGTACGTGAACCTGATGCGCTCGCTGCCGCTGGTGCTGGTGATCTTCTGGTTCTTCTTCCTCGTGCCTTACATCGGCGCGTGGATCGTCGGCTCACCGCAGCCGATCGCCGTCGGCGCGTTCTGGTCGGCGGTCATCACCTTCACCCTCTTCGAGGCCGCTTATTACTGCGAGATCATGCGCGCCGGCATCCAGTCGATCCCGAAAGGCCAGGTCGCCGCGGGCCAGGCGCTCGGGCTCAACTACGGACAGACGATGGGTAACATCGTGCTGCCGCAGGCATTCCGCAACATGCTGCCCGTGCTGCTCACCCAGACGATCATCCTGTTCCAGGACACTTCGCTGGTGTACGTCATCTCGGCCACCGATTTCCTCGGCGCGGCGGCCAAGATCGCCAACCGCGATTACCGCCTCGTCGAGATGTATACCTTCGTCGCGGTGGTTTATTTCATCATTTCGTTCTCGCTGTCTTACCTGGTGAAGGTGCTGCAGCAGAGAGTGGCGATCGTGCGTTGATGACATCTAGAGGAATGCCTCTGCATCACACCACCCTCACCCCCGGCCCCTCTCCCTTCAGGGCGAGGGGAGATTCGAGGTGCGTATGCTCAGAGGCGCATCCGCACAACGGAGCTACCGCATGATCCAGTTCGACAAAGTCAGCAAGTGGTACGGCAGCTTCCAGGTGCTGAAGAACTGCACGACCCGCGTCGACAAAGGCCAGGTCGTCGTGGTGTGCGGGCCTTCCGGCTCGGGCAAATCGACGCTGATCAAAACCGTCAACGGGCTCGAGCCATTTCAGGAAGGCAAGATCGTGGTCAACGGCGAATCGGTCGGAGAGAAGGGGACGAACCTCAACCGCCTGCGCTCGAACATCGGCATGGTGTTCCAGAACTTTGAGCTCTTCCCGCACATGACCGTGCTCGACAACATCAACTTAGGCCAGGTGAAAGTAAAAG
>JAQGNC010000022.1 GCA_028292065.1 Betaproteobacteria bacterium | reverse complement strand
CGCTGGTTGCGCGGGCCGGCGCGGTCGGGGCCGACCAGGTTGTTGTTCTGGACGCCGATGGCGATCGACTGCGTGTCGCCGAAGCCGTTGGTCGGCGAGTGGCAGCCGGCGCAGGTGTTGTCGTCGTGCAGGCCGGCGACGGTATCGAAGAACAGCAGTCGCCCGAGATCGGCGAGCCGGTCGTCGATACGGCGCTTCAGGCGCGCTTCCAGGGTGGATTCGATCGTGCCGCTGAATCCGACGCGCTTGAGCTCGGCGTTGAGCTGCTCGTCGAGCCTGTCGTTACGCACTGAGTCGTCGTCCCGATCGGCCAGCGCTGAAGGACTCGCCGCGATCGCCCCGGCCACCACCAGAAGCGCCGTCATCGCGGCCAGCGCTATCGATCGGCGCGATGCAGCTCGCCCGAGCGCGACGAGGATCCGGGCGGGCCTTCGTTGCATCATTGGCCTCCTTGATTGCGCGCAGATCGAAGCGCCGCTTCGAGCCGTTCAAGGCTTTCGAGACAAGAGGAGATCGGCTGAGGTAGCCGCGGTGGATGCTTTGAAGATTATCGTACGCGCCCGCACGCCCGCTGCGGCATGTTGCCGCACGAGCCGGGTCTCGCGCTTTCTCGAACGACCAAAACAAAAGGGCCCCATGGGCCCTTTGTCTTTGTAGCGCAGGCGCGCCCGCCCGCAGCGGCTTCAGGGCAGCAGGCGAGGCGCCTGCGCTACGAAAACCGCCGCGTCGGCGATGAGATCAAGCCGCCTTTTTCTCGACTTTCTTTTTCGCCTGCGCCGCTTTGACGTGCATCGCCGCATACGCCGCGTGCGCGGCGGATTCCGCATCGCCGACGTGGACCGGGAGGCCCATGTCGTCGAGGACCGAGCCGAGCGCCGACAGGCACAGCATCACGTTGTCCGGGCGGCACGAGTAACCCATCAGGCCGAAGCGCCAGATCTTGCCGGCGAGAGGGCCGAGCCCTGCGCCGATCTCGAGGCCGAACTCGTCGAGGAGTCTCTTGCGCACTTCGGCTTCGTTCACGCCTTCGGGGCAGAACACCGCGTTCATCTGCGGGACCTGGTACTTCGGGTCGACCAGGAACTTCAGCCCCATGCCTTCGAGACCCGCTTTGAGCGCGATGTGATGGCGCTCGTGGCGCGCCCAGCAGTTGTCGAGGCCTTCCTCGCGGATGAGGAGCAGCGCTTCGTGCAGCGCGAAGAGCGAGTTGGTCGGCGCGGTGTGGTGATAGGTGCGGGTGGTCTCGCCCCAGTAGCCGAGCAGCAGGTTCATGTCCATGAACCACGAATGAATCTTGTCCTTGCGTGCTTTCACGTAGTCGACCACGCGCTGGTTGAGCGACACCGGCGAGAGGCCCGGTGTGCACGAGAGACACTTCTGGCTCGCGGAGTAGACCGCGTCGATCTGCCACTCGTCGACGAGCACCGGCGAGCCGCCGAGCGAAGTCACGGCGTCGACGATCGTCAGCGCGTCGTATTTGTGCGCGATCTCGACCAGGGTCTTGGCGTCCGACAGCACGCCGGTGGACGTCTCAGCGTGAACGAACGCGACGACCTTGGCGTCGCGGTTCGCTTTGAGCGTGTCCTCGAGCTTCTGCGGATCGATCGGGTGGCCCCACTCGGCTTCGACGACGACCGCGGTGCCGCCGCAGCGCTCGACGTTCTCGATCATGCGGCCGCCGAACACGCCGTTGCGGCAGACGACGACTTTGTCGCCGGGGCTCACCAGGTTGACGAAGCAGTACTCCATGCCGACCGAGCCGGGACCCGAGACCGGGAAAGTCAGCGGGTTCTTCGTCTGGTAGGTGTAGCGCAGCAGCGATTTCAGCTCTTCCATCATCTCGACGAAGACCGGGTCGAGGTAGCCGATCGCCGGCTGGCTCATCGTGGTGAGCACGCGCGGATGGATCTCGGTCGGGCCGGGACCCATCAGGGTGCGCTGGGGCGGGTGGAAAGAGCTGATGCGTTTCTTCGGTGCGAATTCGTTCATGGCGTCACTCCCAGTAAGGCTGGATCCGAAAAAGTTTTCGCCGTCGGGGCGCGATTTCACGCGGACGGGCTTGCGGGTGTTGGCTTCGTTGAGGATGTCGGCGGCGCTGACCTGGCCGCCGCTCACGTGCTCGACTTCCATCGCCCAGCGCGCGGGAACGTAGCCGGATTTCACCCAGTTGTTGACGACCGCACGGTCGAGGCGGAGGCGGCGGGCGACTTCGGCCTGGCTGCCGAAAAGGGCGACGAGACGTTCAGCACAGTTCATGAAGCGAGATTAGCATGTCAAACTCAGTTTGACAAACTTCGCTGTCAGCAGCCGTAATCGGGGTCCCCGATATTCACTTGTGAATGTCGGTCTGGCCACCGATTCCCGGTGGATGTGAGCGCCAGCTCACATTCGGTTACTCGTTGATCTGTATGGACAAGCCCCGGGGTCTCCCTTCAGAGCGGCGTCAGCACTTCGACCTTGCCGGCCGCGCGAAGCTGCTCGACCTCGCGGTCGATGGCGTCCTTGCCGCGCGTGCCGCGCAGGTGTTCGAGAATTCGATCCCGCGCCGCCTGCAGCGAAACCGACGCAGCCGGCATGCGCTCCTCGAGCTGGATCAGGTGGAAACCCGCGCTGGTCTCGACCGCCCCCGAGATTTCGCCGGGCCGCAACGCGAATGCCGCAAGCTCGAAAGCCTTGCCCATCTGTCCGCGCGAGAACGGGTCGAGCTCGCCTCCCCACTGCCGGGTCGCGTCGTCCGAATGGTTGCGCGCCAGGCTGTCGAAGCTTTCTCCGCCTCGCGCGCGCGCCGCCAGCGCCCCGATTGCGGTGAGAGCCTGCGCCCGTTGCGCGGGCGTCGCGCCAGCGGGAACCGCGATAAGAATGTGGCGCGCCTTCAGTTGCTCTTCGCGCCGGAAGAGCCGTGGGTTGGCTGCATAGAAGTCCTCCACATCCTTGTCGGTGATCCGCACCTCGCGCTCGACGATGCGCTGCGCCAGACGGTCGCCGGAAAGGAGCTTGCGCGTGTGCTCGCGGTAAGCCTGCTCGCTGAAGCCGCTCAGGTCGATGCGCCGCAGGAACGCTTCCTGGGTGCGGAAGCGGCCGCGCGCTTCGGCAACGGCGCGGTCGACTTCCTCGTCGGTGGCGACGAGCCCGGCGGCTGTAGCCTCCTGCCACAGCAGCTCGGTGCGGATGAGATTGTCGAGCGCCTCGCGCTTCAGTTCTTTCGCCTTCGAGGGGCTTTGCATGCGCGCGAGGTGGAGCTTGCGCGCGCGCAGGAGGTCCTCGAACTGCCGGTCGAGCAGCTCGGCGCCGATCCCGGCGCCATTGACGCGCGCAGCCAGCGACGGCTGGCCGACCGCGGCCCCCGCCCACACCAGCCCGAGCACCACGGCAAGCCCGCCCCGGACGAGCACCCGGAATGCTGCGCGCATTTTCATCGAAGCCTCCCTGTTCATGGCAGCCGCACGTAGCCGCCTAACGCCCGCAGCCCTTTGCGCTCGAGATCGACGGCGAGCAGATAGCCGCCCATCGCGCCGATGCGCCGGTCCGCGTTGTAGCTCACCTGCGGAATGAGACCGGTCTCGAATCCCTGCACCGTCTCGAGCGTGGCGATCAGCTTGCGGCGCGACAGATCGCGGCCGCTGCGCTTCAGGCCTTCGACGAGCAGCATTCCCGCGGTATACGCCGCGATCTGTACCGGCTGGTTCGGCCGCGACGGTGCGTCTTTCGCAAAGGTCGCATATTCGCGCAACGCCTCGACACGCTGGTCTGCCGGGCCGCTCGGGTAAGCGAGGATCACCCGGTCGTGGAACGCCACGGGCAGCTCGACGATGTCGCGCGGGGCGAGCGCGCCCGGAATGAGCAGGTACGGCGCCCATCCGGCACGCGCGGCGGACGCCGCCAGCGCCGCGATGTCGCCGCTTCCCAGCACGAGCACCGCGGCGGTGTCGCGCGCCTTCAGCGCGGCCGCCTGCTCGTCGTACGAAGCCCCGCGCGCCTTGAAAGGCAGCAGCACGATCGTGCGCCAGCCCTCTTTCTCGAGCGTCGCCTCGATCGCCCGCGCGGTCGCCCTGCCGCCCGGCGAGTCCGGATGCCATAGCGCGATCGGGCGCTGCGCGAGCGCGAGCTCCTGCGCGGCGTGGCGCACCAGCACCTGCGCCAGCTCGGCGATGCCCGGCAGCAGATGGAAAACGTAGGCGTTCGATGCTCGAGCGTCTTCGGGAAACAGGGTGAGCGGCCCGATCACCGGCACCTGTGCCGCGGTCGCCGCGTCGGCCAGCTCGACTTCGATCCCGGCCGAGACCGGGGCGAGCAGCGCGAAAATATCGGCGCCGGCGATCAAGGCTTTCGCGCGCGCCTGCGCATCGCGAGGCTCGGCCGGCAACGGCTCGACCACGAGCTCGAGCCGTCTGCCGTGGATGCCGCCACGCTCGTTCAGCGCCGCGAAATACGACGTCAACATCGCACGCAGGGAGTCGCCCAGCGCTTTGAGCCGGCCCGTCAGCGGCAGCAGCGTGCCGACACGAATTGTGTCCGCGGTGAGGCCCGGGTCAAGCATCCCCTCGAGCTTCTTCAGATAGGCGACGAGCGATGAAAAATCGGTGGGCGACATCGCATAGCGCGGCATGGCGCCGTCGAGGCGATTGCCGTCCGGATCGACGCCCTGGGTGACCGCGCGACGCACCAGATTGTCGTCGAACACCCCGTGGCTGCGCCCGTTGGGATGGCGGTGGCCGTAAGGCTTGATCAGCTCCGACCACCGGATATTGTGGGGATCGACGCCGCCTTCAGCACGGCCGCGACCGTCTTCGCCGTGGCAGTTGCCGCACGCGATGCTCGCTCCGCTCAGCTCGAGCCCGGCGACGCCCATGCGCGCACCGATACGCGCGCCGCTCGGGCTTTCGCCGTGCATGAAGATGTGCTGCCCGGCCTGCTCCTGCGCGGTGAGCTGGAGCGGCGCGGCAGCGCATGTCCACGCCGCGGCGCAGAACGCAGATGCGATGACATTGAAACGGCGCGTGGCCCTCGCCGCCCTTTCCATCGCAAGCCTATTGCGCGGCGCCGGTCGCGCCGGCGCCGCCGATCGCGAGATCGCTCAGGCGCGCCACGATGGCCTGCGCCGGGGCATCGGGCCTGATCTTGCTCCAGCGCTTGGCCGGGACGTTGCCGGCGATGAGCAGCGTCGAATGGCCTTCGACCTCTTCCGAGAACTGGCCGAGCTTCTTCAGGATGTGGTCGACGCGGTCCTTGCGCCCGGTGAGGAATGTCCAGCCTTCCACATCCGCGCTCTGCTTCTGCGCAAACTTCTTCAGCGCCTGCGGGGTGTCGCGTTTGGGATCGGAGGTGAGGGTGACGAAGAAAACCTGCTTGCCGAAAAGCTCGGGCATGCGGCTGCGCACATCGTTGAGCTGCTGCGTGATCAGCGGGCACGCATCCTTGCAGCTCGTGTAGATCACGTTGATCAGTACGGTGCGGCCTTCGAGCACGTCGGAATAGAAACGCACCTTGCGCCCGTCCTGGGTCTGCAGTTCGAGGTCGGTGAAGTAGCTGCGCGCGTCGCGAGTGCCGCCGGCGCCTTCCTTCGCCGCCGGCGGCGCTGCCGCTCGCGGCGTTGCGCCCGCATCCGGCTTTTGCGTCTCGGTGTGCGGCCACGCCGGGCTCGCCGCGGACAACGCGGCCATCGCCAATACAGTAATGATGCCGTGCTTCATCGTGTCTCTCCTGTCATCCGGCAGCGCCGGCCTTGCTGCGCGCAGCGGTGAGCTCATCGACTGCACTCGCCAACTGATCGGGGCTCGGAAAACCGTAGAAGCGCAGCCATTTCCCGAGCTTCGCATCGCCGACGAACACCACCGGCGGATGGTTGTTGAAATCGGCGGTATAGGCCCCGAACACCTTGAGTACTTCGTCGACCTGGGGCTTCGCGCCGGTGAGCCAGGCCCAGCCCGGGCCTGCGCCCATGCGACCGGCGTATTCCTTCAGCCGTGCGGGCGTGTCGCGCACCGGATCAACCGTCACTGTCACCAGACCGATCTCGCGCCCGACCCGCGAACCGAGCTTGACCTGCGTCTGCGCAAGCACGGCCGACAGGACCGGGCACACCGTCGTGCAACTGGTGTAGATGAAGCCGACGATGACGATGCGCTCGCCGATGACGTCGCTTTTCAATCGAACGCTGCGCCCGTTCTGATCGAGCAGCGGCGTGTCCGGCAGGTTGATGCGAGTGCCCGCTGCCGGTTTGGCGCCAGCCTGCCCGTGCTGCGTGTGATCGTCGTGCGCAGCAGCGGGAGACAGCGTGAACGTGCAGGCCAACGCCGCCAGCACGAGGGCGTGGCGCACGGGTGTCGAGGT
>JAQGNC010000018.1 GCA_028292065.1 Betaproteobacteria bacterium | reverse complement strand
GGCGTCGCGACGATGCTCATCTGCCTCGCGGTCCTTCCCTATTCGCGCCCTGCTGCGCAGCTCGCGTTCGCCATCGGAGGGTTCGTCACGCTCGCTTTCGCCGTGTGGCGACCGGGGATCCTGTGGCACGGCGGGCGCGATCCCTGCGACACGACGGCGTTCCTTTATCTGCCTGCCGTCGCCGGTGCCTTCGTCACGGCAACGGCCGCCGCTGCCCTCGGCTATCGCGATTGGGGACAGCTCGCCTTCGGCGCCGGGCTCTTCTCCTGGCTCGCAATCGAATCGGTCCTGCTGCATCGGCTGTACACCGCGGCCACCATGCCCGCGCCGCTGCGTCCGACCCTCGGCATCCAGCTCGCGCCGCCGGTCGTCGGCGGCGTCGCGTATCTCAGCGTCACGACCGGTACACCCGACCTGTTCGCGTATGCCCTGCTGGGGTACGGCATGCTGCAAGCGCTACTGCTGCTACGCCTGCTGCCGTGGATCCGGCAACAACCGTTTGCCCCGTCGTACTGGGCTTTCACGTTCGGCGCCAGCTCGATTGCCGCCGTGCCGCTCGACATGGTCGAGCGCGGCGCCACAGGCGCCGTCGCGTCGATCGCGCCGTACATCTTTGTCGCCGCTAACATCGTCATCGGATCGATCGCCCTCGGGACCGTGCGTCTCCTGTTGCAAGGCCGGTTGCTGCCGAAGGCGGCATGAGCGTATCCAGGCGTCGGGCTTGCAAGGCTGGCTCGACTCGCACCGCAACGCGAGAAGGAGCGCAACGATGCTGCAGCTAGGCTGGAAAGCCGGAACCGAACAATATCCGCCGGACGAGCTTCTCGGGTATGCGATCGTCGCCGAAGAGGCCGGCTTCGATTCGATCGATGCGAGCGATCATTTTCATCCGTGGAGCGAATCCGGCCAGGCGTGCTTCGTCTGGAGCTGGCTCGGCGCCGCGGCCGCCAGGACCCGCAGAATCGTCCTTGGCACCGGCGTGACGTGCCCCATTCTTCGCTACCACCCCGCGGTGATCGCGCAGGCCGCCGCCACGATGGCGTGTATGGCGCCGCGACGCTTCTATCTCGGCGTCGGCACGGGTGAAGCGTTGAACGAATACTCGAGCACTGGCGACTGGCCCGGCTACAAAGTGCGGCAGGAACAGATGGCCGAGGCGATCGAATTGATGCGCGCGTTGTGGACCGGAGAGAAAGTCACGCATCGAGGCGCTTACTACCAGACGCGGCAGGCGAAGTTGTATACGCGGCCCGACGAGCCCATTCCACTCTATATCTCCGCGATGGTGCCCAACAGCGCGGACTTCGCCGGTAAGCACGGCGATGCGCTCATTACCGTCGGCGGGGCGGAGCCCGACAAGTATCGGAAAATCATCGAGAGCTTCGAAGCCGGCGCGAAAGACGCGGGCAAGCACCCTTCCCGCATGCCGCGCATGGTCGAGCTCGGCGTTGCTTATACCGAGGATGCAGACGCGGCTATCGAGCACCGAAAGGCGTACTGGGCCGGGACTTTCGTGCCTGCTCTGTTTACAGAAAGAATCTACACGCCGGCGATGTCCGAAGAAAACGGCAAGGTGGTGGGCGCCGACATGATCAGGCAATCGACATGCATCTCGGCGGATCCCGACGAGCACATCGAATTTGCCCGGCGGTATATCGATCTCGGCTTCGATCATCTGATCTTCCACTGCGCGGGCCCGGATCAGCGCGCATTCCTCGAGGGCTATGGCCGCGATGTCCTTCCGCGGTTGCGCGAGCTCGCGAAATAACAACACGCGGCCACAGGTTGATCCGTGAAGACACCTCGTTGAGCGGCGCGGGCATGCACCGATAGTCTGCCGCACCTTATCGTTCATGCATCGATCGTGACGGCAGCCGAGCCCGGCTCGTCGTCATCGATGAGGAGATCGTCATGGACCTCGAAGTGAACGGACAGGTGCGCACATTCGACGCGCAACCGGACATGCCGCTGCTGTGGGTGTTGCGGGACTTGCTGCAGATGGCCGGAACCAAGTTCGGCTGCGGAATGGCGCTGTGCGGTGCGTGCACGGTACACGTCGACGGACAGCCCGTGCGCTCGTGCATCACCCAGGTGTCGACCGTCGCGGGCAAGAAGATCACGACGATCGAGGCAATCGCGGCGGACGCCATAGGCCAACGCGTGCAGGCCGCGTGGCTGGAGCTCGGCGTGCCGCAATGCGGCTACTGCCAGTCGGGACAGATCATGTCCGCCACGGCCCTCATCAGGCAAAAGCCGCAGCCCAGCGATTCGGACATCGACAACGCGATGAGCGGCAACATCTGCCGCTGCGGCACTTATCCGCGCATACGCGCCGCCATCAAGCGCGCTGCGGCCAACGACGGAGGCGCGCGATGACTCGCGTCGACGATACCACCGTCGAGGTGATCAACATCAGCCGGCGCGCGTTCCTCGGCGCGATATCCGCGGCGGGTCTGGTCCTGGCCGTCGGCTGCTCGCCGCGGTCGGCCACTACCGACAAACCCAGGTACGGCGCGGACTCCATGCCGCATGGCACGGTCGACAATCCGCTCGCGTTCGTCGCCATCGATGCGGCGGGCACCGTCACCATCGTGTGTCACCGCTCGGAGATGGGACAAGGCGTGCGCACCAGTCTACCGATGGTGGTCGCCGACGAGCTCGAAGCCGACTGGCAGCGCGTTCGCGTCCAGCAGGCGACCGGCGACGAAGCACGCTTCGGCAACCAGGACACCGACGGCTCGCGCAGCGTGCGTCATTTCTTCGAGCCGATGCGCCGCTGCGGCGCGGCGGCGCGAACGATGCTGGAACAGGCTGCGGCCGCGCAGTGGGGCGTTCCGATCGGCGAGGTCGCAGCAGTCGACCACCACGTGGTGCACGGTCCGACGAATCGCCGCATCGGCTACGGCGAGCTGGCGATCGCAGCGTCACGCCTGCCCGTCCCGGCCGGCGACGCGCTTCGTCTGAAAGCCCCTTCGCAATTCCGATACATCGGCAAGGGCAAATTCAGGCTGATAGACGGCCCGGACAAGG
>JAQGNC010000674.1 GCA_028292065.1 Betaproteobacteria bacterium | reverse complement strand
CTCCTCGATGAGCCGGTCCGCGCCGTCCACGGCCACCGCATCGTGCGCGAGGGTCGGCCGAAGCTCGAAGCTCGCCGCCAACCAGCCGCGACCGCCCATCCCCGCTTTGACTGCCTGTTCGACTGCCTGCATCGCAACACTCCTTTACGCATCGGCGAGATTGCCTATGGGAAAGCAGTATGCGCAGGGGGGTAGCTCAAGGCGTGAGCCTGCCTTCGTCGGGGTCTGACCCCGGGTTTTTGGGGTCAGACCCCGGTTTGGGTCGGGGGTCTGACCCCGGCTTTTTGGGGTCAGACCCCGGTTTGATACCGGGCGGCCGCCTCGGCAAGCGCGTCTCTGACCCTCACGCGCAAGGATTCGGGAGCCAGCACTTCGACTTCCGCGCCGAACTTCAGGATATCGCGCAGGAGCTCGCGGTCGTCGCTGTAAGGCACTTCGATGGTGTAGGACCCGTCGGCGGCGTAACCCGCTTTCTGCTCCGGGTGCCACGTCTCCGCGGCGACCCAGCGCGCGGCGACGGGTGAGAAGCGCAGCTTCGCCCACGCCACCGCGCGCCCCGAGAAGATGCCGTAGCCGCTGCCGAGCGCCGCGTCGAGGTCGGCGGTCGGCACATCGATCGCCTCGCCGGGACGCATTTCGGCGTCGCGCACGCAATCCATCGAGAAGCTGCGCAGCCCATTGCGCATGTGGCACCACGCGTCGAGATACCAGTTGTCGCGGTAGTGCACGAGACGCTGGGGAGACACTTCGCGGGCAGTATCTTCGTCGTTGACCCGGCCGCGGTAGCGTATGAAAAGGCGCTTGCGATTGAGCAGCGCGTTCGCCGCGGTTTCGAAACCGGCCGAAGGCAGACCCCGGCTCCCCATCGTGAGCACCCTCACGCGCCGCCGCACTTCTTCGGCCGAGTGATCCGCGCTCCCGAGCAGGGTCGCGAGTCGCGCTTTCAGCGGCTCGAGGCGCTTTGCGAGCACGCCCGGATCGATGCTCTCGAGGAGCTGCTCCATCATGAGCAGCGCGTAGATCTCGCTCGCGTTGAACCACAGCCCCGGCAGCTCGTAACTCGGCGCATCCTTCTGCGGCGAGGTGAAGCAGTAGCCGTTGGCCTCGCGGTCCCACTGGATCGGCGCGTGCAGGCGGCTGCGCATGTACTCGATGTCGCGCTTGAACGTCGCGAGCGACACGCCGAGCTCGACGAGAAAACGGCTGACGGGAACGTGCTTCTGCTGCCTGAGAAGCCGGTCGATCTTATAGAAACGCTCGGTGCGGTCCACTGCGATTGAGGGCTTGTTCGATGGACCGCGATTGTATCGCCGCGGCGCTCGGCGAGGCACGCGGGGGAATTCCCGGCCGGCTTCGGTTGTTTACCCATCGTTCCGGCGCTTACACTATGCACCGGGCACTCGAGTGATTGGTCTTACCTACACCAAGGGGGCGTCATGAAGAGAAGGGCTTTCATACCTGCAATGGTCCTGGCGTTTTCGCTGGGCGCGTTGCCGGCCGTCTCGCACGCGATCGAAGTCGGCGACAAAGCGCCGGACTTCGCGCTCGCGAGCACCAAGGACGGCAAGTTCAAGCTGAGCGACCAGGGCGGCAAGAAGAACGTCATCGTGCAGTTCTACGTGCTCGACTTCACACCCACTTGAATACAGGAACTGTCGTCCAGTAGGGACGACTATTCGAAGTTCGCGGCGGCCGATGCCGAGATCGTGGGCATCAGCATGAACGTGGCTTTCTCGCAGAAAGCTTTCGCGGACTACCTCAAGCTCAACTTCCCGCTGTTGAGCGACTACCCTGCAGGCCAGACGACGCAGGATTACGGGGTGTGGAACGCGGAGCGCAAGCTCTCGACGCGCTCATACTTCATCGTCGACAAGGCGGGCATCGTGCGCTACAAGAAAGTGCTCAAGGCAGGCGAGCCGCTCGTGCCGAACGAAGAGCTGCTCGAAGAGGTCAGGAAGATCAACAAGACCTGACGGTCATTGCGAGGAACGATGTGACGAAGCAATCCCGAGGCGCTCGTCGAAGCTGCCGTGCGCCACGGGATCGCCGCGTCGCCCATGCCGGCTCCTCGCGATGACCTGATTCGCTAACGAACGTAACGACTGCAAACTGTTCGGAACCCGAAAATGCTGACAATCCGCACGACGCTACTTCTGCTGACCGCATCGTTCGTCGCGAGCGCTCCCGTCTACGCCCAGACCAAAACCGCGCCGTCGCTCGACTACACCGTCATCCCCAAGATGGAGCCGATGAAAGACCGGCCGGGCGCGCCGGACTTCACGCTTCAGACGCCCGACGGCAAGAAGATGTCGCTCAAGGACTATCGCGGCAAAGTCGTGTTTCTCAACTTCTGGGCGACGTGGTGCCCGTCGTGCCGCACCGAAATGCCCGACATGGACAAGCTCTACCGCGAGTTCAAAGGCAAAGGTCTCGAGATCGTCGCGGTGAACGTGAAGGACAAGCGCGACGACGCGATGGGTTTCGTGAAGAACATGAAGCTCACCTATCCGATCATGCTCGATCCGGAAGGCGAGGTCGGCCTGCTCTACGGCGCGTGGGGCATGCCCGCTACTTATCTCATCGATCGCAAAGGCGTGGTGCAGGCGCGGCTGTGGGGGCCGGCGGAGTGGTACAGCCCGGCGGCGCGCAACCTCATCAAGACGATGCTCGAACAAAAATAGCCGCGGCCTGTTCCAGTCATTGCGTTCCGCTCGGGAATTTGCACCTGTGTCATTGCGAGGAACGCAGTGACGAAGCAATCCCGAGTCGCTCGGAAAGCGCGTGCGCCACGGGATCGCCACGTCGCCTGCGGCTCCTCGCGATGACAGGCGGTGAGGACTGCGGTCACGCGCGATGAACCACAGCCTACGCAGTCGCCGTCACTCCACCGAAATCCCCGCTTCCCTGATCACCTTCGCGTAGCGCGCCGTCTCGCTCTTCACATAAGCCGCGAACTGCTCCGGCGTGCTGGTCGCGGGTTCGATGCCGGCGCCCGCAAAGCGCTCGCGCACGTCGGGCGCCGCGAGCGCTTTCGCGATTTCGCTGTTGACCCGGTTCACGATCTCCCGCGGCGTGTTGGCCGGCGCGAGCACGCCGAACCATACGTTCACGACGAAATCCTTCACGCCGGCTTCGCCCGTGGTCGGCACGTTCGGGAGCGAGGCCACGCGCTTGTCGGCGAGCACCGCCAGCGGGCGCACCCGGTTGGCCTGCACCATCGGCTGCGCCCCCGGCACCGACATGATCATCATGTCGACCTGGCCGCTCATGAGGCCGGTGAGCGCGAGCCCCTGCCCCTTGTAAGGCACGTGCACCATCCTGATCTTCGCCACGTTGCTGAGGATCTCGCTCGACAGGTGCGTCGTGCTGCCCGCGCCGCTCGATCCGTAGTTGAGCTTGCCCGGGCTGCGCCGAGCGAGGTCGATGAACTCTTTCACGCTCTTCGCCGGCACCGAGTTGTGGACGAGCATGATGTTCGGGATGTTCGCAACCAGCGAGACCGGCGCGAAGTCTTTCTGCGGATCGTAGTTGAGCTTCTTGTAGAGGCTCGGGCTGATCGCCATCGTCGGCGACGACACCACCAGCGTGTAGCCGTCGGGAGGCGCTTTCGCTGCGAGCTCGAGGCCGAGGTTGCCTCCCGCGCCGGCGCGGTTGTCGGTCACCACCGACTGGCCCGTCTGCTCGGAAAGCTTCTGGCTGAGCACGCGGCCGACGATGTCCGACGGCCCGCCGGGCGCGAACGGGAGGATCAGACGTACCTGTTTGGATGGATAAGGCGCCTGCTGTGCGTGCGCCGCACCCGCGGCCACCACGCTGCACAACACCGCTCCTGCGAACCTGCTGAATGCATTCATCACCACGCTGACTCCTCCTTATTTTTTGTCTACAGCCTTATTTCTTCACCGCTCGAGGCATCACTTCCCGCGCGTCCCTGCCCTGCACGTTCTTCCACTCCGGGCGGTCGACGCTGAAAAGATCGCCGAGCGACGCGTAACCCGAGCCTGCGAGACGGCATACCGGATCGAGCAGCCGCGGATCGACGCGGCCGTCTTTCCACACCGACGGCTCGACGTGCGCGTGCACCACTCGGCCGAGCACGATATGGGTGTTGCGGTCGCTGACGATCTGCACGACCTCGCACTCGAGGTGAGCTTTCGCTTCGCCGACTCGCGGCGGGCGCACCTTCGCCGAGGCCACCGGCGTCAGACCCGCCCACTGGTATTCGTCTTCGTCGCGCGGGAAGTTGCCCGAGGTGAAGTTCATCTGCTCGAGCACGTGCATCGTGACGATGTTCGCGACGAACTCGGGCACTTCACGCAGGTTGGTGACCGTGTCCTTCACACCAGTCGACCCGAACGCGACGTAGAACGGATCGCTGCCCATCAGGTTGAAATACGAGTACGGCGCCAGATTGCGCACGCCGCTCGCGGAGACCGTCGACATCCACCCGATCGGCCGCGGGATGACGAGCGCAGTCATCAGGTGATAAAAATCTTTCGTGCTCCAGTCCTCGGGGCTGACTTCGAGAGGACCTTCAAGCGTGCGAGGTGGAGCGTCGTGCGAACCAGCCATTGCAACCCTTTCCGGTGACCGTTCAGGAGAACGGGCCGAAAAGATACCACACGCGCCGCGCGCGCTTTCCCGAGCGACGTCCGATGTCATCCGCCGTCGGTTTCTCGCTTCGACACGGCCGACACGCGACTTCGCCTTTAGAATGCACGGGCACCACAGACCATAACGAGGAGGAACATGAACGCATATCGATTGAACGCGGCCGCTGCGGCCGCACTCGCCGCGACCGCGCTGCTCGCCCCTGCTGCGCACGCGCAGACCTATCCCAGCAAAGCCGTTCGCATGATCGTGCCTTTCGCCCCCGGCGGCGGCACCGACATCCAGGCGCGGCTGCTCAGCAGGAAATTCCAGGAGAGCACCGGCCAGACCTTCATCGTGGACAACCGTCCGACGGCCAACGGCATGCTCGGCGCCGAGCTTGCGGCCAAAGCGCCGCCCGACGGCTACACGATTCTTTTCATGAGCGCCGCGCTCGCGGTGAACACCACCCTCATCAAGAAGCTCGCGATCAATCCCGCGCAGGATCTCGAAGGGGTGAGCCTCGTCTCGTCGGTGCCGCTCGTGCTCACCGTCCATCCGAGCCTGCCGGTGAAAAATCCGAAAGACCTGGCCGCGCTGTCGAAGCGCACGAAGGACGGAATGAACGCGGGCTCCAACGGCAACGGCACGACGAGCCACCTGTCGCTCGAGATGTTCAAGCAGATGGCGGGCGTGAACGCGACCCACATTCCGTACAAAGGCTCGGGCCCCGCGGTGACCGCGCTCGTCTCGGGCGAAAACGAGTTCAGCTTCCCGACCGCGCTCGCGGCCATGCCGCACATCAAGTCGGGCAGGCTGCGCGGGCTCGCGGTGACGACGTCGAAACGGTCGAGCTCGCTGCCCGAGCTGCCGACGATGGCGTCGTTCTACCCCGGCTTCGACACCGACAACTGGTACGGCATGTTCGTGCCCGCGCGCACGCCGGCCGACGTGAAGGCGAAGCTCAATGCCGAAATCCTCAAGGCGCTGAAAGCGAACGACGTGCGCGAGTTCATGGCGAAGGAAGGCGGCGAACCCGTCGGCACCAGCCCCGACGAGATGACGGCTTACTTCAAGCGTGAAGTGGAGAAGTTCGCGAAAGTGATCAGGGCGGGGAATATCCACGTCGACTGAGGCTTGAAGGGCGTTCCCCCTCACCCCGACCCTCTCCCCGCTCGCGCGGGGCGAGGGAGAGGCATCGCCGAG
>JAQGNC010000635.1 GCA_028292065.1 Betaproteobacteria bacterium | reverse complement strand
CCTTCAGGGGGAGGGACAGGGTGGGGGTGGTTTTAAAGCCCATTACATCTCAGGCTCGGTAAACAGAAACGCCGGCTTCACCATCCTGTAAACCGGCACTTCGCTGGGCGCGGCTTCCTGCGGATTGGCGACACCTCGCCGGTCGGTCGGCAGCATGCCGAGCGACACGAAGCTCGACGGCGACTCGGGCTCGAGCGCGGCGACGAGGATGTTCGCGCCCTGCTGCGCCATCGAGTAGACGAGCGTCCCGGCGGGAAACAGCCGCTTCTTCACTCGCACTTCGGTCGTCACGGCGCTGCGGATGTGGCCTTCGACGAACACGTCGCCCGTGCGCCGCTCGGTCACGTCGAAGCTTTCGACTTCGACCTCGGTCGGCCTCTCGAGCTTGCGCACGTCGACGCCGGACATCGCGAGTCTGCGCGCGACTTCAGTGTGTGAAGGCAGCAGCAGATAGGCGTAAGGACGAGCGCGCGTCAGCGCCGGCTGCGCCTCGCGTGGATCCTGCCACTCGACTTCGACCGCTTTCGGTGTGCCGCTCGCCGGATCGAGCATCGCGAGCTTTTGCGCGCGTGTCGGGGCCGTAAGCGTCACCGCGACGCGGTCGGCCGGCGCACGGTTTTTGCGCGCGACGTCGACGCGCGCGTCGCGAACGACCCTGTGCAATTCCTCGGCGTTGTCGGCGGCCGTCTGCAGGAGACTCTTCATCACGGTGTAATGCGTGTGCACGCGGCGCGCATAGCTGTCGCGACCGATGCCGACGCCGCGAGTCTCGACCAGGAACGACACGCTGTTCTGCAGCCCCGCGTAGTTGCGGCCGATGTCGGGCGCGGTGCCTCCGCCGGCGACTCGCTTGTCTTTTAGATCGTAGCCGGTCGTGTGGTACCAGGAATGGCTGTAGCCCGCTTTCTCGACGTCGCGCACCAGGTTGCGGCTGAAAAGGCGCTCGGAAAGCTCGGTGAGCGGTTTCTCGACGTTCGGGTGCGTCGCATACGCGAACATGAAATCGGGCGCCTGCAGGGCATCGAATTTCTGCAGCCACCGACTAGCGACGCTGAACTCGTGAGCGTCGACGAAGATGTCCGGCTGATACTCGTAAGTCATGCGGCGTATCGCGTAAGTCTCGGGCAGGTCGACTTTGACGTGATCGCGATTGACGTCGACGCAGCTCGCGGTCGCGCGCCAGGAATACTCGGCGCCGTCGGGATTGCCGCGAGGCATGATGACCACGCTCACCCGCGCGAGCAGCGCTCGCAGCTCGCCGGCGGCGAGCGCCTGCGCCAGCACGAGCATCGCTTCGCCGCCCGCAGGCTCGTTGCCGTGCAGCTGACCCACGAGGAACACGATCGGGCGCGCGAGACGTCGCAAATCGGTGCCGGTGTAGCGCCCGTAGTCGGTGAAGACGAGCGCCGGGATCGGTCGGCCTTCCTGCGACTGGCCGGCGGTGCGGATCGACAGGTTGCGCGTGCTGCGCGCGAGGCGCTCGACGAAACTCATCATCTCGGCATGCGTCGTGTAGCCGGATTTCCCGGGCGCGAACGCGGGCGTTTCGAAGCGCACCGGCGGGTCGGGATACAGGCGCTTCACGGCCTCGCTCTGCGTGTACGCGGCGCCCGCCGCGCACTGCGCGTGCGCAACCGGCGTTGCAATGCCCAGGCACGCGGCGACGACGGCTGCGCTCGATCGGTTCATGTGGTGTCCTGTTGTCGCGGGCGCGGCAGCGACCCGCGCGCCCTTATAATGCAGGCGAATCTCGCCACGAAGGCGACCCGAATCATAACGCGGAGCTCAAGGAACATGGCACAGGAACGGTCTGGCGTAGTCATCATCGGCGGCGGCATCATGGGCGGCGATATCGGCATCATCTTCGCGGCCGGCGGCTGGAACGTTCACGTGATGAGCCCGTCCGAGAAGACTCGCGCGGCGGTGCCCGGCCGTTTCGAAGCCGGACTGCAGAAGCTCGGCGCCGACCCGGCGATCGCGAGCCGGGTGAAGACTTACGCGAAGCTCGGCGACATCGACTGGAGCACTATCGGCTTCGTCGTCGAAGCCGCCACTGAAGACCTCGCGCTCAAGCAGCGCCTCTTTGCCGAAGTCGAAGCGCTCGCCGCGACCGACATTCCGCTCGCGACCAACACGTCGAACTTCCCGATCGGCGAAGTGGGCAAGAACCTGAAGCACCGCGGCCGCGTGCTCGGCCTGCACTTCTTCATGCCGGCGCACCTCGTGCCGCTGGTGGAAGTGGTGAGCTCGGACGCGACCGACCCGACAGTCGCCGAAAGCGTGGTCGAGCTCATGAAGAAGCTCGGCAAAGCGCCGATCTGGGTGAAGAAAGACGTTCCCGGTTTCGTCGGCAACCGCATCCAGCACGCGATGATGCGTGAAGCACTGTACCTCATCCAGGACGGCATCGTTTCGCCCGAAGGCGTCGATACGGCGGTGCGCTACGGCTTCGGTTTCCGCTTCATCGCCTGCGGCCCCATCATGCAGAAGGAGATGTCGGGCTGGGACACCAACTACCTCGTCGCCGAAGCGCTATACCCGCACCTCTACAAGAACGACGGCCCCGCCCCCGTGATCAAGGCGCTCATGGACAAGAACGAGCTCGGCATGAAGACCAGGAAAGGCTTCTGGGAGTGGGACGACGCCAAGATCGCGAAAGAGAAGGCGCGCATCGAGAAAGCGCTGCAGGCGGGGATGGAGATACTGAAGAACGACGAGAAGCCGTAGGCAGGTCGGCAGTACATCGCGCGGGGGCACATCCAACGGTGTCATCGCGAGGAGCCGCCAGGCGACGTGGCGATCTCGTGGCGCACGCAAAGCGGTTGCGAGCACCTCGAGATTGCGCAGCCTGTCCTGAGCGCCGTCGAAGGCCACGGTGTTCCTCGCAATGACAATCGCGGGCTCGATCGCGCGGTCTTCCCGTAGTGGTTCGACGGCATTCCCTCAGGGAGTACAGCA
>JAQGNC010000612.1 GCA_028292065.1 Betaproteobacteria bacterium | reverse complement strand
ATGGTGATACCTGGTCCAATATGCGGGCATCTGGGGAAAGGGTGTGCGGCGCCGCTGCGGCGTGGCGAAACGACCCGCGGCGTGAGTAAAATGCGGGCCTCATCATAGATGTTTCGGCGGCGCTTCATCAACCTCGCCGTCGCACCGCTACGCATATTGGCATTGGAGTTCGCATCATGGATTTCGCACTGACCGAACAGCAGCAGATGTTTCGCGACTCCGTCGCGACCTTCGCGCGCAAGGAGCTCGCCGAAGGTGCGCTCGAGCGCGCGCACACGCCGCATTTTCCGCACGATGTCGCAAAGAAGATGGCCGCCGCGGGGCTGCTCGGCATCACGCTGCCCGAGGCCGACGGCGGCAGCGGCGGCACCGTGATGGATGCGGTGCTCGCGATCGAGGAAGTGGCGAAATACTGTCCCCGCAGCGCGGACGTCATACAGGAAGGCAACTTCGGCGCGATCCGCGTCCTGGCTGCATTCGCGAACGAAGACCAGAAGAAGCGCTATCTCGCGCCGCTCCTGAGAGGCGAAGAAGTGATTGCGGTCGGCATGACCGAGCCCGACGCGGGCTCCGCCACCACCGATCTGAAGACGACCGCAACGCCTGACGGTAAAGGCTTTCGCATCAATGGCTCGAAAGTCTTTCCGAACCCGCACGCGGACCAGTATGTCGTGTATGTGCGCTACGGCCCCGGGGTCGAAGGCATCGGCTCGGTCCTCCTGCGGCGCAGCGCGCCGGGCTTCTCGATCGGAAAAGTGTCGACCTTCATGTCGAGCGCGGAGTGGGCGCCGATCTTCTTCGACAATGTCTACGTGCCGCCCGAAGACGTGCTGCTGCCCGCGGGCGGATTCAAGAAGCAGATCCAGGGTTTCAACGCCGAGCGCATCGGCAACGCGTCGCGCTCCCTCGCTTACGGCCGCTATTGCTACGAGCTCGCGCGCAAGTACGCGCTCGAGAGGAAGCAGTTCGGGCGCCCGCTGTGCGAGTTCCAGGGCCTCCAGTGGAAGTTCGCGGACATGAAAGTGAAGCTCGACGCGGCGCAGCTCCTGCTCTATCGCGCTGCCACGAACGCCGACCGCGGCTTTCCCGCGCCGGACGAGACGACGATCGCCAAGCTCATGTGCAACCAGGTCGGTTTCGACATCGGCAACGATGCGCTGCAGGTGATGGGAGGGCTCGGTTATACCCAGGACACGCTCGTCGAATACTGCGTGCGCCGCTCGCGCGGCTGGATGATCGCCGGCGGATCGATCGAGATGATGAAAAACCGTCTGGCCGAAATCATCTTCGAGCGCCGGTTTTCGCAGCGGCCGCCGCGGGCGCCGAAGGCATGACGATAGACAGCTCGCTGCGCAAAGCTTTTCTGCAGCCGAAATCGGTGGCGCTGGTCGGCGCGTCGCCGGATCTCAAGAAGAACAACTCGCGCCCGCAACGCTTCCTCCGGCGCTTCGGTTACACCGGCCGCGTCTACCCCATCAATCCGTCGCGTGACGAGGTGTTCGGCGAGCGCGCGTATCCCGATCTGAAATCCGCGCCGGGTCCGATCGATCACGCTTTCATCATGGTGCCGGCCGCCGCGGTGCCTGCGGTCATCGATCAATGCTGTGAGCTGCGCATCCCGGTCGCGACCCTGTTCACCGCCGGTTTCGCAGAGCTCGGCGCCGAAGGCCTCGAGCGCCAGCGCGCGATGGTCGCGCAGGCGCGTGCCGCGGGCGTGCGCCTGCTCGGCCCCAACTGCATGGGTCTCATCAATGTGCACGACCGCATTCCGCTCACGGTCAACGCAGTGATCGAGCGCGAGGAGCTCGTACCCGGTCCGCTCAGCCTGATCTCCCAGAGCGGCAGCATGACCGGCAGCATTCTCTCCCGCGCGCAGGCGCGCGGCCTCGGCTTCTCCAAGCTCATCTCGGTCGGCAACGAGTCCGACCTCGGCGTGGGCGAGCTCACCGACATGCTCGTCGACGACGCAGACACCGGCGCGATCCTGCTCTTCCTCGAGACCTTCAGGGATGCGGACAAGCTCGCGCAGGCCGCCCGCCGCGCCTATGCCGCCGGTAAACCGGTGATTGCATTCAAGCTCGGGCGCTCGAGCGTCGGGCGACGTGTCGCGACGTCTCACACCGGCGCGATGACCGGACCCGACGAGCTCGCAAGCGCTTTCTTCCGCGAGCACGGCATCCTCCGCGTCGACACGTTCGAAGGCCTGTTCGAGACCGCGCAGCTCGTGATGGGGCAGAAACCGCCGCGAGGCAAGCGGGTTTCGGTGGTGACCGGGACCGGGGGCGCTGCCGCGATGGTGGTCGATCGCCTCGGCGTGCTCGGCGCGGACGTGGTGGGGCCTTCGCCTGAAGTGATCCGCGAGCTCGCAGCGAAAGACATCGAGGTGTCCGATGCGCCGCTCACCGATCTCCCCATGGGACAAAGCGCAGGCGGGCGATACTCGACGATCCTCTCGGCACTGCTCGCCTCCGACCACACCGACGCCGTGGTGTCGGTCATCGGATCGAGCGCGCAGAACCCGCAGACCATCGTCGAGCGCGTCCTTGCCGTGGCCCCCAGAGACGCAAAGCCGCTCGGCGTGTTCCTGGCGCCACGCGCCGACGACGCGCTCGTGCAGCTTCAGAAGAACGGCGTCGCGAGCTTTCGCACGCCCGAATCGTGCGCCGATGCGGTGAACGCATATCTCAACTGGAAAGCGCCCGGGGAGCGGCCGGATGTGGGCGCTGAAACCGCCAGCGCCGCGAAAGCCGTCGCGCGCGCCAGCGGCAAGCGTCTCAGCGAACGCCAGGCAGGCGAGCTCTTCAGCGCGCTGGGTATACGCACAGCCGATCACCGCGTGCTCGCGAGCGGCTCGGAAGCGGTGGATCTGCCCGGGCCGTTCGCCGTGAAGCTCCTCTCGCCCGACATCCTGCACAAGACCGACGCTGGAATGGTGAAGCTCCACGTTGCGCCCGACGCCGTCCCCGCGGAAGCGCAGGCGATGCTGCGGGAGGCGCGCACGCGCTTTCCCGAAGCGTCGATCGAAGGCGTGCTGGTTCAGCAGATGGAGCGGGGGCTTGCCGAGGTCATCGTCGGCTTTCGCCGCGATCCGGAGATCGGGCCGGTCGTACTGCTCGGCATGGGCGGCATCGCGGCGGAGCTGCGCAAAAGCATCTCGGTGCGCGTGGCGCCGGTCACGCGCGACACCGCTCTGGGGATGATCGCGGACATCCCCGAGCTGCGGATGCTCAGCGGCTTTCGCAACCTGCCGCGGGGCGACCTCGACGCGCTCGCGGAAGCGATCCGTTCGATGTCGCTGCTCGCCGACCTCAGCGTCGTCACCGACGCTGAAATCAACCCGCTGATCGTCCGGGGACAGGGTCATGGGGTCGTCGCCGTCGATGGGCTCGTCGCGTTTGAATAGCGTCGCGTCGAAGGCGATCGCGGTCGCCGCGCTGTGCGGCTTCGCGCTCGCACCACTCGCAAGCGCGGCGCAGAAGCGTGCGGCCGCCGACGACTATCCATCGAAACCTGTGCGCTTCGTCTCGCCGTTTTCCGCAGGCGGGGGCACCGACATCGTCGCCCGCGCGCTCGCGCAGCGGATGAGCGAGACCCTCGGCCGGCCGTTCGTCGTCGACAACCGGGGCGGCGCCGACGGCGTGATCTGCACCGATCTCGCGGCCAAGTCACCCGCAGACGGATATACCCTGCTGGTCGCGAATCTCGGGACGTTCTGCCTGACGCCGAATATGCGCAAGCTCCCTTACGACCCGCTGAAGGATTTCGAGCCGATCACCCAGACCACTGCGTCCTCGACCGTGCTCGTCGTGAACCCGGCGGTCCCGGTGCGAACGGTCAAGGAGCTCGTCGCGCTGGCGAAGGCCAGACCAGGCCAGCTCAACTACGGCGCGAGCTCGAACGGCACGGCGCTGCCGATGGAGTTGTTTCGGCAGATGGCCGGCATCAGCCTCAATCACGTCCCTTACAAAGGCACGGGCCCGGCGCTCATCGCCCTCATGGGCGGCGAAGTGCAGGTGATGTTCGGCGGCTCCATCGCGACCGTTCCGCAGGTCAGGAACGGCAAGCTGCGCGCGCTCGCAGTCGCCGGCGATCGCCGCACACGCACGCTGCCGGAGGTCCCCACCGTTGCCGAAGCCGGCTATCCCGGTTATGAAGCCAACACGTGGAATGGCATCGTCGCGCCGGCGGGCACGCCGCGGCCGATCGTCGACAAGCTCAACGCGGCGATGGTGAAAGTGCTGCGCTCCCCCGAAGTTCGCGAGACCATGACGGCGGACGGCGCCGAGCCCGTCTACAACACGCCCGAGGAGTTCCGTGCGTACTTACGCGAGTGCCACGGCAAGTGGGCGAAAGTCATCAAAACAGCCGGCCTGAAGGAGAACCGATGAGCGCCGTACCGAAAGAAATCCACCCCGGCGCGGGAGCGACGATGCGTCTCGCCGAGCACGTCGCCTCCACGCGCCATGAAGACCTCTCGCCGAAAACGATCCATGCGTTCAAGCGCGCGTTTCAGGATCACCTCACGTGCGCGATCGCAGGCTCGGCGATGCCGGTCTCGCGGGCGCTGCTCGATTACTTCACCGAGACCGATCCCGCACGCACGGCGACCGTCATCGGCAGCGGCGTGAAGCTCTCGGCGCAAAACGCCGCGCTCGTCAACGGCGCGAACACGCACGGCCTCGATTTCGACGACGGCCACACCCACGGCTCGGCGCATCCGTCGGGTGCGGTTTTCCCGGCAGTGCTCGCCGCGGCCGAGCAGTACGGCAGCGCGCCGCGCGAAATCGTCCTTGCGGCGGTCATGGGATACGACGTCATGTGCCGGATCGCGGCGGCGTCCCACCCGGCGACGGCGCGCCGCGGCTGGCACAACACCGCGATCGCAGGCGTCTTCGGTGCGGCGGCAGCGGTCGCGAAGCTGCTCGCGCTCGACGTGGCACAGACCGCTGACGCGCTCGGCCTCGCCGGCAGCTTCTCCGGCGGCATCCGCGAGTACCTCGACCAGGGCGCGGAGGTGAAGCGCCTCCATCCGGGCAAGGCGGCGCGCGACGGATTGCTGTGCGCCGAGCTCGCGAAGCGCGGCATCACCGGGCCGGCGAAGGTGCTCGAAGGCCGTTACGGTTTCGGCAACACCCACGCGAACGGCGAGATGAAATGGGACCGGCTGCTGCTCGGTCTGGGCGAGCGCCATGAGATCGAATACGTCTACTTCAAGCCGTACCCGTGCTGCCGCCACTATCACTCGATCATCGACGGCATCCTCACATTGCGCGAGCGGCATGGGTTCACCGCGGCAGACGTGAAGCACATCGACATGGGCCTCTACGCGGTCGGCATGAACGGCCACGATCACAAGCACTGCGATAACCTGCTCGACGCGCAGATGAGCGCGCCGGCGGCGGCAGCGCTGGCGATCGTCGACGGCGGCGTCGCGGCGCAGCGCTTTCTTCCGGAAAGCCTCGAGCGGGTCGAGGTGCAGCGGCTCATCGCAGCGTGCGACACCCGGATCGACGACGAATGCGAGCGGATTTATCCCGGCCGCCGCTCGGGCGTAGTGCGCATCGACCTCGAGGACGGCCGCAGCTTCGAGACCCGTGTGCTCGACCCGAAAGGCGAAGGCGACAACCCCATGACCGACGACGATCTGAAGCGCAAGTTCACGGTGAACTGCGAGGCTATCATCGGCACAGACAACGCCGGGCGGTTGATGGAAGTGGTGTGGGGGTTCGACGAGCAGCGCGATGTGCGGGAACTCGTCGGGCTCATCGGCGGCACGACTTGAACCCACCCCCACCCTAACCCTCCCCCTGAGGGGGAGGGAAGTTTTTAAAACTCTCCTTCCCCCTCAGGGGGAAGGTCGGGATGGGGGTGGGTTAGAAGGCAATGTAAACCAGGAGGCACAGCGTGGCAGGAATAGTGGAAGGCAAAGTAGTCGTAGTCACCGGCGGCGGACGCGGCATCGGCAGGGAGATCTCGCTGCTGATGGCGCGCGAAGGCGCGAAAGTGGTGGTGAACGACATCGGGACCTCGCTCGGCGGCGAAGGCAGCGACCAGACTCCCGCGGGGGAAGTGGTCGCCGAAATCAAGAAGAACGGCGGCGCAGCGGTCGCGAGCTACGACAGCGTCGCCGAATGGGACAGCGCGCACCGCATCGTACAGACCGCGCTCGACACCTTCGGACGCATCGACTGCGTCGTGAACAACGCGGGGATACTGCGCGACATCATCTTCCACAAGATGACTTTCGAAGATTTCGATTCGGTCGTGAAAGTGATGCTGTACGGCGCGTTCAACATGAGCCGCGCGGCCGCGCCGCATTTTCGCGAGCAGAACGGCGGCTCTTTCGTGCACATGACGTCGAACTCGGGAATGGCGGGCAACATCGGCCAGGCGAACTACGGCGCCGCGAAAGCGGGAATCATCATGCTGTCGAAGCATCTCGCGCTCGACATGCAGCGCTTCAACGTGCGCTCGAACGCGGTGGCGCCGTCCGCATGGACGCGCATGACCGGTTCGATCCCGTCGAACACGCCGGACAAAGCCGCGCGCGTCGCCCAACGCCAGGCGGTGACGCCCGAGAAGAACGCCCCGCTCGTGGTCTATCTCGCGAGCGACGCCGCGAAAGACGTGAACGGGCAGGTCTTCTATACGCGCAAGAACGAGATCTTCCTGATGAGCCAGATGCGCCCGCGGCGCGGCATACATCGCGCCGAAGGCTGGACGCCGCAGACGGTCGCCGAGCACGCGATACCGGCGCTCAAGGCTGATTTCTATCCGCTCGAGCGCAACCAGGATGTGTTCAGCTGGGACCCGGTGTGAGCTGACGTGGAACGTCGATGCACGGCGCAATCGGGACTCACTCTGTAGCGCAGGCGCCCTCGCCTGCAGCCTCGACCTGGCTGCAGGCGAGGCGCCTGCGCTACGAACGGCGGCTGCTTCGCTCGGCATTGCGGGCGATCGTCATCGCCGGCAGCGCCGCCGGCATGCTGACGGCGACAGCACAGGAATATCCGCTCAAACCGGTGCGCATCGTCGTGCCGGTGCCGCCCGGCGGTGCGAACGACACCCTGACCCGCGTCGTCGCGCCGAAGCTCTCCGAATTTCTGCGGCAGCCTGTGCTCGTCGAAAACCGCGGCGGCGCGAACACGACGCTGGGCACGGCCCTGGTCGCGAAAGCGGCGCCCGACGGCTACACGCTGCTCAGCGCGCCGAGCGCCCACACCGTGAATCCGGCGCTCTACAGCGCGCTGCCGTACGACGCGATCAGGGACTTCGCGCCGATCGCCGGTCTCGCCTCCGCGCCGCTGCTGATGGCGGTCCACCCTTCCCTGCCTGTCACGTCGGTGAAAGACGTCGTCGCGCTCGCGAAAGCGAGACCCGGACAACTGAGTTACGCCTCGCCGGGTAACGGCACCTCGGGGCACCTCGCGGGCGAGCTTTTCAAGAGCGTGGCGGGACTCAAGATCGTGCACATCCCGTACAAAGGCGGCGGACCCGCGACGGTCGATCTCGTCGGCGGTCACGTGCTGATGATGTTTCCGACGATACAGGCGGCGCTGCCTTACGTAGCCGCAGGCAAGCTCAAGGCTTTCGCGGTCACCAGCGTATCCAGGACCGCGCTGGCGCCGGACCTCCCCACCATGGCGCAGGCGGGGCTGCCGGGGGTCGAGGTCGCCTCGTGGTTCGCGCTGCTCGCGCCCGCAGGCACTTCGAAGGACGTCGTGACGAAGCTCGACGCGGACGTGCGCAGGGTCCTGCAGGTGCCCGAGGTGAGCGACCGGCTGCGCGGACTCGGCTACGAATCGTTCTACATGCCTCCCGAGGCGCTCGCGGCGTATCTGCGGAGCGATCTCGCGAAGTGGGCGAAAGTCGTCAGGCACGCCGGCATACGCGCCGAATGACGCGTCGGATCAGTACTCCGCCTTGATCCCCGCCGCTTTCACCACCTTCGCCCACTTCTCGAAATCCGCACGGTGATACGCCGCAAGCTGCTGCGGCGTACCCGCTCGAGCGGGCTCGGCGCCGTCCGCGGCGAGGCGCTTCTTCAGTTCTGCGCTGCCGAGCACCTTGTTCGTTTCTGCATTGAGGCGCGTCACGATCGCGGGCTGCAGCCCCGCGGGCCCGTAAAGCCCCCACCACTGCGCGGACTCGAAGCCGGGCAGCGCGCCCTCTGCGACGGTCGGGAGATTCGGTGCGATCTCGACGCGTTTCGCGCTCGTCACCGCAAGCGCGCGGAGCCTGCCGGCCCGCTCCTGCGCCGACACGCTCGGATACGCCGCAAACAGCACCGAGACGTTTCCCGCCATCGTGTCGACGACCGCGGGCGACGCGCCTTTATACGGGACGTGCACCATCCTGATACCGGCGCGCTGCATGAAAAGCTCCCCGGTGAGATGGCTGAGCGTGCCTGCGCCGTTCGAGCCGAAGTTGAGCGCGCCGGGTTTCGCCCGGGCGACGGCGACCAGCTCCTTCACCGAACGTGCCGGCACCGAAGGATGGACCACGAGCACGTTGGGCGCGTAGCCGATGAGTGCTATCGGTGCAAAGTCGCGCAGGGCGTCGTAGGACACTTTGCCGATGTGCGGGTTGATCGAAAGCGCGCTCGACGACGCGAAGAGCAGCGTGTAGCCGTCCGCTACGGCTCGCGCGACGGTCTCGGCCCCGATCGCTCCGCCCGCGCCTGCGCGATTGTCGACCACGAACTGCGTGCCGAAACCGGTGGAGAGTCCCTGTATCACCTGGCGAGCGACGATGTCGGCGGCGCCTCCGGCGGGGAACGGCACGATGACTCGCACCGGTTTTTCGGGGTAGCTCTGGGCGGACGCGGAGGATGCGAATATCGCCGCCTGCAGGAACGCGCAGGCGAAAAGCGAGGGGATGACTCGAGTGATACGCGGGTTCATGACGTTACC
>JAQGNC010000589.1 GCA_028292065.1 Betaproteobacteria bacterium | reverse complement strand
GCCGCGCAGCCCGAGTTTTTTTACCGCGTGCTCGAGCTGCTCGACCGCGAGCTCGGGAAACTGCAGCGCCACCGACGCGAACGCGACGAAGCGCTCCGGATACGTCGCGCAGTATTCGGCGAGGCGTTCGTTGTTGATCTTCACGATCTCCGCGGCGAGATCGCGCGGGGCTTTGTACCAGTGCGGATTGATGCTGAGCGCCTCGATGTCGACGCCCTGCTCGTCCATCTCCGCGATGCGCCTCGCGCCGACTTCGCCGATGCCGGGGCCGCGCTGGTCGTCCAGGTTTTTACCCTGGAGCGCGAGCGCTTCCGGAATGACGCAGTGCGCGTGCACGTCGATCGTCTTCACGCGCCTGCCGCCCACCGATACTTCGCGGCGCTTGGCGGAGGCCTTCGGCGTCGGCGCTGCGCCGTCGGCAGCGCCCATGGCATGCTGCTCCGCTGCAGCGTCGAGCATGTTGCACCCGGTAAACACGATCGCCGGCGTGCCGCCGGCATCATTCGAATTCTGTTGTCCTGCGATCATCGGTTCCTCCTCCGTGGCGTAGCGTCATCGCTCCGTGCCCCGAGAATACACGGCCCGGCACGCCGCCGCTCGCGCGGGCCGCCCATGAAGGATCGGCCGGGGAATGCGGGAATGTTGGTACTATCGCGCTTCGATGAACCCAGGAGGAGCACGCATGCTGTTTACCTGTGGGCCGCGCGCATGCGCAGCCACCCGCGGCGCCGACCGCAAAGTGATCAAGCGCAACAACACGAGCCTTGCGGTCGACCTGCACTGCCACGTCCATACGCCGGCCGCCGACGAGCTCGCGAAGACCGAGAAGCACGGCGACGCGCTGGCGCGCTACGGCAACAAGCGCACCGAAGAGCACCAGCGGAAGCTTCGGGCCGATCTCGACAAGAAGCTCACGTCGATCGACCAGCGTCTGAAGGACATGGACAAGATGGGAATCGACGTGCAGGCGATCTCCACCTCGCCGCTCCAGTATTACTACGGCATCGACGCCGAGCTCGGACGCCAGACGTCGCGCGCGATCAACGAGCGTCTGGCCGAAGTCGCGCAGTCCAATCCGGATCGCTTCGTCGCGCTCGGCACCCTGCCGATGCAGGACCCGAAAGCCGCGGTCGCGGAGCTCGAGTACTGCATGAAGAAGCTCGGCTTTCGCGGGATCGAGATCGGCACCAACGTGGCCGGCGTCGAGATCGCCGACAAGCGCTACGAGCGCTTCTGGCGCAAGGCCGAAGACCTCGGCGCGGTGGTGTTCCTGCACCCGATCGGCTTCACCGATCCGAGCCGCCTCACCCAGCACTTCCTCACCAACATCATCGGCAACCCGCTCGACACGACGGTTGCGCTCGCGCACATCGTCTTCGGCGGGGTGTTGGAGCGCTACCCGAAGCTCAAGATCGTGGCGGCGCACGGCGGCGGCTACATGGGCCATTACGCGGCGCGCATGGACCACGGCTACAAGGTCAGGCCCGAGTGCCACGACTTCATCTCGCGCCCACCGTCGTACTACATGAAGAAGATCTATTACGACACGATGGTGTTCGACCCGAAACAGCTCGAGCACCTCGTCAACGTCTGGGGTGCCGACCACGTGGTCATCGGCACGGACTACCCGTATGACATGGGCTACTACAAGCCGGTCGATTTCGTCGAAGGCACTGCATCGCTGACGCGCGCGCAGAAGGACGCGATCATCGGCGGCAATGCGGCGAAGCTGCTGGGCTTGCGCGGGTCGCGCGGGCTTGCGCGGGGGTGATGCGCTGAGAGGTGCGGTAAGCATTTACGCCGCGATCCCGTTTCCCCTCACCCTCTCCCCACTGCGTGGGGCGAGGGCATGGAGTATCGGTCCATCCATTGCCGTCGCGGATAGCCACCGCCATCGCAGAAGGCCATCGCCATCGCAGAGGCCCGCAGGTCTCGACGATGCGCGCAGGTGCTCACCAAAGGGTCCCCTCGCCCCGCGTGCGGGGAGAGGGACAGGGTGAGGGGCAGGCTTTAGTCGATCTTCAAAAGCTTCGCAGCCGTTCCCCCGAGCATCGCGATCTTCTCCTCGTCGCTGAAGCCCGGTGTATTCATGATGTGATCGACCGTCTGGTCGTCCCACGGATAGGGGTAGTCGGTCCCCATCACGATCTGGCTCGAGCCGACGTTCGCGGCGAGGTGGCGCAGGGCTTCGGGCGTGAAGATGAGGGCGTCGTAATAGAGCTGCTTCAGGTATTCGGTCGGCTTCTTCTTCAGGTTGTGGGTGCAGCGATCGGGGAAGGTCATGCAGCCGCGGTCGGAGCGGTCCATGTATGACGCGATATAGCCGCCGCCGTGAGCCGAGCAGATTTTGAGGCCGGGGAAGCGGTCGAGCGTGCCTTCGAAGATGAGGTGCGAGAGCGCGATCGTGGTATCGAGCGGATTGCCGATGACATTGTCGAGGATGCCGTTGCCTTTCAGGCGCCTCGCGAGATCGGGCGTGCCTTGCGGGTGCAGGAAGACGAGGACGCCGAGCTCTTCGCACTTCGCCCAGAACGGGTGAAACTTCGGATCGGAGAATTCGTCTCCGGCACAGCTCGCGCCGACCGCCGCACCGCGCAGCCCCAGCTTCTTCACCGCATGCTCGAGCTGCTGCACGGCGAGGTCGGGGAACTGCAGCGCGACCGACGCGAACGCGACGAAGCGCTCGGGCGCCGACGCGCAGAGCTCGGCGAGCCCCTCGTTGTTGATCCTGACGACTTCGCTCGCCTGGTCGCGATCGGCTTTGTACCAGAACGGATTGATGCTGAGCGCTTCGACGTCGATGCCCTGCGCGTCCATCGCGGCGATACGCTCGTCGGGAACGAGCACGATGCCGTCCTGGTGGTGATCGGCGGCGTTCATCCCGAGCACGCTCATTCCGCCGGGGACGATGCAGTGCGCGTGCACGTCGATCGTCTTCACGCGCTTGCCGCCGACCGCGACTTCACGGCGACGGCCCCTGGGCTGCGCCGCTGCGCCCGCCGCACCGCCGGCCGCGGCGAGCCGGGTCTCGTGCGCCGCTTCGGTGACGCTGCACCCGGTAAATACGATGCCGGGCATCGCTCCCGTGCTGTTGTTGGTGACTTCTCTGCCCGTGTTCATCCTCGCTCCCGGTTGTTGGAGCCGATGCAGTGAACTCCATCGGCTCCCGATTGAAACGTTCTACTGCGTGAATATCGCCGACCATTCCCACGGCGGGACCGGCGCGGCCTCGCTCCACAAGCCGCGATGCTCGGCTCGTGCTTTCGCCTGCAGCGCCTGCAGCGGCGAGCGCCGGTCGAGCGCCCACGCCAGTCCGCGCCGCACCTGCTCCTCGCCCGCATCGACGCCGGCGCATTCCGCCTCGCCGAAGATGCGCCTGCCGGTGTCGATCCCGAGCTCGTCGAGGGTCACCGGCTTGGAATCGCAAAGCTCGGCGAGGGAATCCCGGGCGCGCTTGCCGTAAGGCTGCCCGACTTCGGGTGCGTCGATCTGCTTCAGATGGATGTTGAGCACTTTCTCGTCGATGCGCACCGCGAGGGTGTCGCCGTCGGGAATGCCGATCACGATGCCCGTCAGCTGGGCGCTTGCGGCGCCGGGGAACGCGAGCGCGAGGGCCAGTGTGCCCGCAAGAATCCTGGTTTTCATATCGTTCCATGCTGCAGGCGAGGCGCCCTTCGACTGTGTAGCATTGCTACGCTCAGGACAGGCCTGCGCTACTCTGCCGACAAAAACCCGCGCACCTTCCGCACGAACTCGGTCGGGTTGTCGAGCGTGATGTGGTGGTCGCTGTTCGACACTTCGGCGAGCTCGACCTGCGGCGCGCGCGCTTTGACGTCGGCGTAGACCTGCGGCGTGATGCGCTCGCTGCGCTCGGCTTTGACGAGCAGCGCCGGGATCCCGATCCTGTCCCACAGCGGCGTGCCGTCCATGCTCTCGCGAGTCGCGTAGACGTTGCGGTCGAACTTGTAGCGCCACTTGCCGCCTTCGACCTGCTTCACGCTGCGCTCGCCGATGTAGCGAACCACCGCCTCGGGCGCCAGCGCTTCGCCGGGTCGCAGCTTGTAGCGCGAGACCATCTCTTCGCGGGTGTCGTAATCGCGAGGCGGCTTGGAACCGACGCCGCGCAGCAACGCGATGCGCTCGGGCGGCAGGTTGATCGATGTATCGACCACGACGAGGCTTTTGGCGCGCCCCGGATAGGTCGCGGCATACAGCAGCGAGACCATACCGCCCATCGAGTGGCCGATCAGCACGAAATCGCGCAGGTCGAGCGCCTCGACCGCCGCGTTCAGGTCGGCGGCGTAGTCGGTATAGAAGTACGCGGGCGGGTCGACCGGATCGCTGTCACCGTGTCCTCGCAGATCGAGCGCGCGCACGTGGTAATCGGCGGTGAAGCCGGGCGCGACGAAATCGAACCAGTGCGCGTGAGCCGCGCCGCCGTGGATGCACAGCATCGGCGGCAGGCCGGCGCTGCCGTAATCGAGGTAGTGCAGCCTCACGCCTCCCGCCTGGACGAAGTGGCTGGTATGGGGCGCGGGGTCTGGCGTGTCGTGCGGAGCGTCGCCTGAAGTCGGCAGCGGTTGCGAAGGCATCTCGAACCTTTTTGCGGAAAGCGGAAATTCTAGCGTGTAGCGGCAAGTGCCGCACACACTGCGGGTGGGACGGTCGGCACGATCGAACCGTGATACGAATGCGGCGCCCGCGCCGCAAAGACAGGGCCGAAGCCCGGGCGCTACGCCGGGCGCTTCAGAGCGCTGAACCGGACACGCGGTTCAAACAAAAAACCCGGCGAGCGCCGGGTTTTTAGCGGCGGCGCGTCAGGCGGCGCGCTGGTCGATGCGTGTGGTGCTGACGCCTTCGGCGTCTTCGCTCCAGGTGATGATCGCCGGGTGCGCAACGCCCGCCGGGAGCGTCAGGTGGCCGCGAAAACCCTGGTCACGGGCGTCGGTGACGCATTCGTCGAGCGTAGCGAAAAGCTTGATGCCCGTGAAAAGCAGGGTGTCCTGGCTGTCGATCTGCCAGTACCACAGGTGCCGGGACGAATTGCGTTCGTTCAGCGCTGCCGTCTTGAATGACCACGTAGCCATGAATTCCCCTAGCGTCGTTCTATTTATAATGAGGCTGGTTGAGGCGGCGTGAGTATAGTACGGGCGCGGGCGCCGCAGCAAGGAACAAAACACACACTTTCGGTCCGCTGAATACGCGAGTTCGTCGCGCAGGCGCCGCGCCTGCGGCGGTTGTTCCTCGATTGCCGCGCGACCCTCGAGCGGCCGAGCGGGCTGCAGGCGAAGCGCCTGCGCTACGCGCCCGACCGCGCGCGCTGAAGGAAGCTCCGCACCGCTTCGACGAACCCAGGCGGATTATCGAGCGTGATGTGGTGGTCGCTGTGCGCGACTTGCGCGAGCTCGACCTGCGGCGCGCGGGCGCGAATCTCCTCGAAAGTCTCGTCGTCGACGCGATCGCTGCGCTCGCCTTTGACGAGCAGCGCCGGCACCCGTATCGAATCCCAGAACGGCATCGCGTCGAGCTGCTCGAAAACCGAATAGAGGCTGCGGTCGAACTTGTGCGTCCACGCGCCGTCGTCCAGCGGGCGGCCGCTGTTCATCGCGACGTGGCGTATGACTTCGGGCGCGGCGATCATCGTTCCCGGCGGCTCGAGACGGTAGCGCTTCACCAGCTCTTCCTGCGTCGGATAGGTGCTCGGCGCGCGCGTGCCGAAGTCGCGCAGGCGCTCGATGGTCTGCGAGCTCATGTGCATGCGCGAATCGACGACGACGAGGCGGCCGAGGCGTTCCGGCTGCATCGCCGCGTAGACCACCGACACGATGCCTCCCATCGAATGACCGACGAGCGTGAAGTCGCGCAGGTCGAGCGCTTCGGCGACGTTCGCGATGTCCTGCGCGTAATCGCGATACGCATACGCGGGCGGATCGGCGCGGTCGCTGTCGCCGTGGCCGCGCAGGTCGACGGCGCGCACGTGATGATCGGCCGTGAAACCGGACGCGATGAAGTCGAACCAGTGTGCGTGTGCCGCGCCGCCGTGTACGCACAGCATCGGTTTGGCGCCTGCGGTGCCGTAATCGAGATAGTGGAGCTTGAGCTTGCCGGCCTGGACGTAGCGGCTGGTATACGGCGCGGGTTCGGGCGCCGGGTTCGCGGAAGCGCTAGATGCGTGCGACTGTATTGCCATTTCACCTTTCGGACTCGACGCTTCGCGAGTCGCTCACTCGAGCATAATGCGGGGAACGCATTATAAGCAGGCCCGCTCGCGCGTGAGCGGCCGGTGAGACGAAGCGAAGGAGGAGCATGACAGCAGCAGTAGGTGCAGCGCGATCTCTCGTGCTCGCAGCGGCGCTCGGCGCCGCGGCCGCAACCGCGTCGTTGACGCACGCCGCCGAGCCGGCCCGTTATCCATCGCGCCCGATCCGGCTCATCGTGCCGCAGTCGCCCGGCGGTCCGAGCGACATGATCGCCCGGCTCACCGCCCAGAAGCTCGGGGAAAACCTCGGGCAGATCGTCGTCGCCGACAATCGAGCGGGCGCCGCGGGCAACGTCGGTTGCGAGATCGCCGCGCGCGCCGCGCCCGACGGCTATACCCTGCTCCTCGGTCCTCCCGGCTGCCTCACGATCAACCCGTCGCTCTACGGCAAGCTTTCATTCGATCCGCAGCGCGACTTCGAGCCGATCACGCAGATCGAATCCGGTCCGCAGATGCTGCTCGTTCATCCTTCGGTGGCTGCGCATTCGGTGAAAGAGCTCGTCGCGCTCGCGAAGGCGAAGCCGAACGCGTTCAATTTCGCCTCGGGAGGCGCCGGCACGCCCAACCATCTCGCGGGCGAGCTGTTCAGGAATGCGGCGGGGCTGCAGATCGTCCACGTGCCGTACAAGGGCACCGGGCCGGCACTGACCGCGCTCGTCAGCGGCCAGGTGCAGATGATGATCGCTTCGCTCGCACCTGCGCTCCCGCACGTGAAGTCCGGCAAGCTGCGCGGCCTCGCAGTGTCGAGCCGCGAGCGTTCGCGCATCCTGCCCGAGATGCCGACGATCGCCGAATCGGGTTATCCGGGCTTCGAGATGGTCAGCTGGCACAGCATCCTCGCGCCCGCGAAGACGCCGCAGCCGATCATCACGCGCCTGCACGGCGAGCTCGTGAAAGTGCTCGCCCAGCCCGACGTGAAAGAGCGCTTCGCCGGCATGGGCCTCGACACCGTCGGCAGCACCCCGCAGGCGCTCGCGCAGCACATCAGGAGCGAGACCGCGCGCTTCGCGAAAGTCATCGCGGCGGCGGGG
>JAQGNC010000562.1 GCA_028292065.1 Betaproteobacteria bacterium | reverse complement strand
GCCCGCCGCGCTCCAGCACTCGCGCAGCGGCCGCGTGCGCATGGTCGCGCAGACCGGCGAGGTGCGCTCGCCCGCTGCCAAGGAAGTGCCGACGATGATCGAGCAGGGACTCAAAGGCTTCGTGGTCTCGAGCGGCTTCGCGCTCTTCGGCCCCGCGAACATGCCGCGTCCGCTCGTCGAGCGCATCAACGGCACGCTGGTCAAAGCGCTGGGCGAGCCCGCGGTGAAGAGCAATCTCGCCGCCCAGGGCGCGGACGTCGCGGCGACTTCGCCCGAGGCGCACGACCGCTTCAACCGCAACGAGATCGCGAAGTGGATAAAAGTCGCTAAAGAGGCTCACATCGAAGCTGAATAGGCGCCGCCATGGGGTCAGACCCCGGCTTCATTGGGGTCTGACCCCGGTTTGATCGCGGCGCGGGGGGTCTGACCCCGGTTTCGCGAAGGTCCGGAGGAGGAAACGAAGATGAAGTCGGCCGCACGTGCAGTCGCACTACCGCTCGTCCTGTGCTCGCTCGCGGGGATACACGCGCCGCAGGCTCTCGCACAGGCTTACCCCGTCAAACCGGTGCGCATCGTCAATCCTGCGGCGCCGGGCGGCAACAGCGACATCTTCTTCCGCCTGCTGCAGCCGAAGATGACCGAAGTGCTGGGGCAGCCGATCGTCATGGATTACCGCCCCGGCGCGGGCGGCACCGTCGGCGGCGAGGCGATCGCGCGCGCGGCGCCCGACGGTTACACGACCGGCATCATGGCCGCAAGCTTCGTCATCAACCCGGCGATGATCAGGAAGATGCCTTACGACACCGCCAAGGATTTCACCGCGCTCGGCCTCATGGTCGACGTCCCCACGGGCCTGGTCGTGCATCCGTCGCTGCCGGCGCGCAATGTGAAACAGCTCGTCGCGCTGGCGAAAGCGAAGCCCGGCGAAATCTTCTATTCCACTTCGGGCCGCGGCACGGTCGGCCACCTCGCCGCCGAGTTGCTGAACTCGACCGCGGGCATCAAGCTCGTGCACGTGCCTTACAAAGGCGCCGGTCCTGCAGTCATCGATCTCGTCGCGGGCCAGATCCAGCTCCAGTTCGCGAGCGTCCCGCTGCTCGTGGGCCACGTGCAGGCCGGGAAGCTGCGCATGATCGCCCAGACGGGCGCCAAGCGCGCGGCGATCGCACCCGACGTGCCGACGATGGTCGAGTCCGGAATCCCCGGATTCGTCGTCCGCAGCCCTTTCGGCTTCGCCGGTCCCGCCGGCATCCCGAAAGCGGTCGTCGACAAGCTCAACCTCGCCCTCGTCACCGCCATCCGCCAGCCTGAAAACCACAAAGCCCTCATCGCCAACGGCGCCGAACCCCTCGGCAGCAGCCCCGACGAGCACGCCGCATCGATCAAGTCCGAAATCGAGCTATGGAAGAAGGTCGCCAGGGATGCGAATATCGAGGCGCAATAAGGCGTAGCGCAGGCGCCCTCGCCTGCAGCCGCTCATCGCATCGACTCGAAAACAAATGATCATCGTCATCGAAGACGACACCGTCCTGCGCCTGCTGCAGGTGACGCTCGACCCGGCCACCGCGCCTGAGCGGCAGGCGGCGTTCGCCGACTACTACTCGGCCGACGGGACCGATTTCAATGCGTGGCTGATCGAGCAGCGCTCGCGGCTGCCGCAGCTCTATCCGGCGACGGTGCGGCCGGTGCAGACGCAGGGGCAGCTGCGCGCCGCGTTGCGCGACGCCGACGCGGTGGTCATCCAGGATCTGGAGTTCGGCGAGAACGAGCTCAAGGCCGCGCCGCAGCTCGCGATCGTGCAGAAATTCGGCACGATGGAGCGGCAGATCGACGTCGCGGCGTGCGCCAGGCGCGGGGTCAAAGTCGCCACGCAGCGGCGGCGCGTCAACGTCGCGTGCGCCGAGCACGCCTTCGCATTCATGCTCGCGCTCGCCAAGCGCATCTGCGGCTTGAACGGCCGCATGAGCCTGCCGGCGCTGCGCGAAGCGGGTTACGCGCCGCGGATGTACGACACGCGCCACGCGGCGCAATCGAACTGGGGGCGGGTCGGGGGGCTACGCACCCTCGCCGGCAAAACCCTCGGCATCGTCGGCATGGGCGAGATCGGCCAGGAGCTCGCCCGGCGCGCACTCGCATTCGATATGCGCATCGTGTATCACCAGCGCAGCCGCGCGCCCGAAGCCGACAAAGCGTTCGACGCGCGTTATGCGCCGCTCGACGATCTGCTCGCGTCCAGCGATTACGTGAGCCTGCACCTGCCGCTGACCTCCGGCACGCGAGGCCTGATCGGTGCGGCCGAGCTCGCGTCATGCAAGCGCGGATCTTTCCTCATCGACGTCTCACGCGCCGAGCTGGTCGAGCGCACGGCGCTCATGCGCGCGCTGCGCAACGGCCCCATCGCGGGCGCGGCGTTCGACATGCTTTACGAAGAGCCCGCGGAGCCGCACGACGAGCTGCTGCAGTTTCCCAATCTGCTGTGCACGCCGCACACCGCGGTCGCCGGTCGCGATAACGGCCTTGCCGACATGGCCGACGTGCTCGACAACATCGCGCGCGCGATCGGCTGAAGCGCGACTCGACGTCACCGTCATTCCGGACGCGCGCCGCGCAAGTGATCCGGAATCCATTTTGACTTTGAACCGCTGCATCGGCTGAAGAACACGATCAAGATGGATTCCGGATCACATCCGCTACCGCGGGTCCGGAATGACGAACCGTCGCCGTCATTGTGGCGCAGGCCGGAATGACGGATCTTTTCGCAGCTCGACGTCACCGTCATTCCGGACGCGCGCCGCGCGAGTGATCCGGAATCCATTTTGACTTCGAACCGCTCGATCGGCTGAAGAACACGATCAAGATGGATTCCGGATCACATCCGCTGCCGCGGGTCCGGAATGACGAACGTCACCGTGATTGAGGCGCAGGCCGGAATCCATCTTGACTTCGGCATGTCCAGTGCAACAAAACCCGGCATGTATAATTCCCGGCTCGATTCCCTGCGTGCGTCTCCCCTCATGAAACCTTTCGACTGGCAGTTCCCCTACCCTTCCCAGCGCATGCCGCTGCTGGCTCGCAACGCGGTCGCGACTTCGCAGCCGCTCGCCGCACAGGCGGGCCTGCGCATGATGTTGAAAGGCGGCAACGCGGTCGACGCGATACTCGCGACGGCGATCGCGCTGACCGTGCTCGAGCCGACGAGCAACGGCATCGGCAGCGATGCGTTCTGCATCCTGTGGGACGGCAAGAAGCTGCACGGCCTGAACGCCTCGGGCCGCTCGCCCGCGGGCTGGTCTCTCGATCGCTTCAAAGGTCATCCGGCGATGCCGACGCGCGGCTGGGAATCGGTGACCGTTCCCGGCGCAGTGATGGCGTGGCGCGACCTGTCGGAAAAATTCGGCAAGCTGCCTTTCGCCGATCTCTTCGAGCCTGCGATCAAGTATGCGTCCGACGGCTTCATGGTCACGCCGACGATCGCGCGGCTGTGGGCCAGCCAGGTCGCCGAGCTCCAGTCGCAGCCGGGTTTCGCCGACGCGTTCATGCCTCGCGGGCGTGCACCCGAGCCCGGCGAGAAGTTCTCGTTCCCCGCACAGGCAAAGACGCTGCAGCGCATCGCCGAAACCAAAGGCGAAGCGTTCTACACAGGCGATCTCGCGGAGAAGATCGCCGCGTTCGCGAAGCAGCACGGCGCGGCGCTCAACCTCGACGATCTCGCGGCCCACAAGAACGACTGGGTCGAGCCGATCGGCATGGACTACCGCGGCTACACGCTGCACGAGATCCCGCCGAACGGTCAGGGCATCGCGGCGCTGATGGCGCTGGGCATCCTGGAGAATTTCGACGTGGCAGCGCACGCGGTCGATTCGGTCGACAGCCTGCACCTGCAGATCGAAGCGATGAAGCTCGCTTTCGCGGACACTTACGAGTTCGTGTCGGATCCCGCGACCATGCGGATCAAGCCTTCACAGATGCTCGACAAGGCTTATCTCAAAGAGCGCGCGAAGCTGATCGACATGAAGAAGGCGAGAGACCCGTCGCACGGCGAGCCCGCGAAAGGCGGCACGGTGTACCTCAGCGCCGCCGACGAGTCCGGCATGATGGTGTCGTTCATCCAGTCCAACTTCTCGGGCTTCGGTTCGGGCGTCGTCGTGCCGGGAACCGGCATCAGCCTGCAGAACCGCGGATCGGGTTTCAAGGTGAAACCGGAGCACGCCAACGTCGTCGCGCCGCGGAAGCGTCCTTTCCACACGATCATCCCCGGCTTCGTCACCCATCACGGCCAGCCGCTGATGAGCTTCGGCGTGATGGGCGGCTCGATGCAGGCGCAAGGCCACACGCAAGTGATGTCGCGCCTCGTCGATTACCACCAGAACCCGCAGGCGGCCGCAGACGCGCCGCGCTGGCGGATCGATGCGGGCGTGAAAGTCGGCATCGAATACGGCGTGCCCCCCGAGGTGATCGACGCGCTGCGCGCACGCGGCCACGAGATCACCCAGGCCGACCGCTGGTCGACCGACTTCGGCCGCGCCCAGCTCATCTACAAGCTCGAAGACGGTTATTGCGCGGCGTCGGAGCGGCGCACCGACGGGCAGGCGGTCGGTTATTGAGGCCTGTCGGCCTCAATAACCCGGGGAACGCCACAGAGGGAAACCAAGGTTTCCCTCCGTGACCTCCTTTCCTTCGGCTCCCGGCGGTCGCTCCGTACCTTTAATCAGGTCAGGGGTCTGACCCCGGCTTCTTGGGGTCTGACCCCGGCTTCTTGGGGTCTGACCCCGGTTTGAATCTCGGGAAGCTCCGAGATCAGGCCGCCGCGCGTTGCGCCGCAGGTACGTCGACGCGCGGGCTGCGCAAATCCTTATTCCACCCGGACT